>CAYXYM010000001.1:0-3086 GCA_964469285.1 uncultured Gammaproteobacteria bacterium
GCCACGCACTTCCTCGACGGTATGCCGGTGGCAGTTCAGCGGACGGAACCAATCAAAATTGACATGGTTGCATTCGGCCTCGGAGAATTCCGGCCGGTAGTACAGCTTCATGACATTCCAGTAGAAAAAGCGCTGCAGGTCTTGTTTCCCCTTGCGGATGCCGAGATAGGGAATGTCGTCAGGCACGTCGATCTCGACGCCCAGCTTACCGAGGGCGGCGCCGAGCCGCGTCAGCGGCAGCAGCGCCTCCCAGGCTTGCTCGTCGGTCAGATTCGCCAGCCCGTCTCGAACGTGGTCGTCGGTGAATTCTCGAATGGCGGCCTTCTTCGCATACACGTAGAACATGACCCGCCCGCCGCGTTTCACCGTCTTCGTCAGGGCGCTGAGCGCGGTGAACGTATCGTTGGTGTGATGCAGTACGCCTTCCGAAAAAGCCAGGTCGACGGAGTCGTCCGGTATCGGCATCGCGGTGAGATCGGCGCGCAGGAAATCACCCGGGACGCCGGCCGCCGCGAACCGCGAGCGGGCGACATCGACAGCCGCTGAAATGTCGACGCCAAGGTAGTCGTGATGCGCGAGGTGCTCGCCGAACAGGAGCAAGGCCGGATTGCCGGCGCCGCAACCGGCGTCGAGGATCAACTTCCGGCCGCCGGCGAGCCAGCGGCCGACGACCGTGGCATTACCGCCGCAATAGCGCTCGATGAGCCAGGCCTGAATCGCCTTTTGGAACGCGGGCGATTCATAGCTGTCGCGTTGCGCCCACTTGAAGCCAAAAGCCTCACCGGTTTGCTGCTGGGACGGCGATGACTCGGTCACGGCCGTCGTCGTTCCGGCCAGACCGAGCCTAGCGAGCGCCGACATTCGAGCTCCTGTTGCTCACTTCGCGCCGCCGCCACTCGACCAGCTCGCCCAGGCCTTCGTCGAGACCGATCCGCGCTTCGAATCCCAGATCCGCTTTCGCCTGCGCGGTCGAGCCGACACGATTGCGCACCAGCGTCGCCTGGTCTCGCGGCGCGTACTTGACGGGTTGCCGCGATCCGGTCAGTGCCACCAGCCGTTCCGCAAGCTCGGACAGCGAGGTGCGCCGTCCCGTCCCGACGTTGTAGAAGCGGTCGGTCGCCGTCGCGCGCATGGCGCACATGTTGGCGATGGCGCAGTCACGGACGGCCACGAAGTCAAAGGCCTCGGTTCCGTCGCCGAGTACCGTCGGACCTTCGCCGCGATCGATCGCGTCCAGCATTTTCATGATCACGGCGATGTAGGCGCCTCGGTAGTCCTGGCGCGGCCCATACACGTTCATGTAACGCAGACCGACGTAATTCAGTCCGTAGCGGTGATGGAAGGCGCGCGCCATCGCTTCACCGGCGATCTTAGTGGCGCCATAGAAGTTCTTGTTGTTGAACGGATGAGACTCGGTCATCGGCTCTTCGACGGCGTCGCCGTAGACCGACGCCGAGGACGAATAGACGAGCCGCTCGACGTGGTGTCGCTGGCACGCCTCGAGCACGTTGAAGGTGCCGGCCACGTTGACTTCGAACGCGGCGCGCGGAAATTCATGGCACTGCAGCAGCCACAACGCCGCCAGGTGGAAGACCCCATGCGCACCCTGCATCGCGGCACTCAGGATGTCGGGCTGGCAAATGTCGCCGCCGGCTTCGAAGAGGCGCACCCTCGGGTCGCTCATGGCGCGCGCCAGGTTGCTCCGCGTCCCGCGCGCAAAATTATCGAACACGACGATCTCGCCCGCATCGGTGGACAACAGTTCGTCCACGAGATGCGATCCGATCAGTCCGGCGCCGCCGATCACCAGCAGCCGTTTGCCTCGCACGTCCATGCAGTTAGTGACTCCTCAAGAGGTGGTCCACGATTCGATTCGCTGCGTGCCCGTCACCGTACGGTTCGGTGCGATGATTCGTTGGCGGCGTGGCCACTGCCCGTCTCGCTGCTTCGACGATGCGTGACCGGTCGGCGCCAACCACGATGTTGCCACCGGCCTGCACGGTCTCCACCCATTCCGTTTCGTCTCGCAACGTGACACACGGCACACCGAAGAAGAAGGCTTCCTTTTGCACGCCGCCCGAGTCCGTCAGGATCACCGCCGCCGCCCGCTCGAGCGCAATCATGTCGAGAAACGGTTGCGGCTCGACGACGCGAACACCGGCCAGACGGCCGCTGAGACCGAATTCGTTGATGCGGCTCTTCGTGCGCGGATGCAACGGCAGCACCACCGGCATCTCCGATGCGATGGCCTGCAGCGCCGACACGATCGCGCCGAGACGCGCCGGGTCGTCGGCATTCTCCGCTCGATGACACGTCGCCAGGCCGAAGCGCGCGCCCTCGAGGCCGAGCGACGCCAGCACCGAGGACTTGGCGCGCGCGCGGTCCCGATAGAACAGCGACACGTCGAACATCACGTCGCCGCAGCGCTCCACGCCGTCGGTGATGCCGTCGTTCCGCAGGTTGGTGACAGCCGTTTCCGTAGGACAGAAGCGGAGCGACGAAACGCGATCGGCGACGATGCGATTGATCTCCTCGGGCATGCGCCGGTTGAACGATCGCAGGCCCGCTTCGACATGCGCCACCGGGATATGCAGCTTGACCGCCGCCAGAGCGCCGGCCAGCGTCGAGTTGGTGTCGCCGTAAACGAGGACCCAGTCGGGACGCTCGGAGATCAACACGCGCTCAACGCCTTCGAGCATGCGCCCGGTCATCTCGCCGTGACTGCCCCCCGACACGCCGAGCGAATGATCGGGCGCCGGAATCTCCAGCTCGTCGAAAAACACCTGCGACATGTTGTCGTCGAAGTGCTGGCCCGTATGCACGATCACTTCGCGGGCGCGGCCGGCCGCGTCGCTCCGGATCACACGCGACACCGCAGCGGCCTTGATGAACTGAGGCCTGGCGCCGACGACCGTGACGATCTTGACGCTCATTCGCGCGTGACGACGCCGTTTTCCAGCCGGTAGCATGCACCGCTGCCCGGACAGACCGCGAGGCCGCTGCCCTGCAGCGGCAACTCCAGGCGCTCACCGTGCTCGCTCATCCAGCCAATCTGCCGCGCCGGCACGCCGGCCATCAGCGCGTAC
>CAYXYM010000002.1:0-4042 GCA_964469285.1 uncultured Gammaproteobacteria bacterium
CCGGACCGAACGCGCCGCTGGCCGGCATGACCACCGATGCCTGCCCGTCGCCGCGGCGATCAGGCCACGACAATCAGTGGTCGGGCGGCGGCGGCTTCTTGTTGAAGGGGTAGGCGCTCGTGACCGGCTCCTTCGCCGGGAACATCGCCGACAGCGCAACCGCCGCGAGGAGGATAGAGACCGTCGCTGTGAGCGACCACCACACGGGGATGTGGAACAGGTCCACCAGCAGCAGCTTGATGCCAATCAGCACCAACACGACCGCGAGCCCGTAGGACAGCAAGTGGAAGCGCTCATGCACCGCGGCGACAAGGAAAAACAACGCGCGCAGCCCGAGCACCGCGAACACATTTGAGGTCAGCACGATGAACGGATCGAGCGTGATTGCGAAGATCGCGGGTATGGAATCGACCGCGAATACGACGTCCACGACGCCGATGATCACGATGACCGCCGCGAGCGGCGTCAGCATACGCACGCCATCCACGTGGGTGACGAAACGCTCGCCGTCGTAGTTGGGCGCGACGCGCATGTGGCGCCGGAGCCAACGCAAGATCGGGTTCGAATCGAGGTCAGGCTCGTCGCCGACGGCAAGCCACATGCGCACGCCGGTGAACACCAGGAACGCACCGAACAGATACAGCACCCAGTGGAACTGGGCGATCAACCACGCGCCGGCAAGTATCATCACGGCGCGCAGCACGAGCGCGCCCAAGATGCCATACATCAGCACGCGCTTCTGCGATTCTGGCGGCACGCCAAAGTACGAGAATACCAACAGGAATACGAAGATGTTGTCGACCGCGAGTGCTTTCTCGATCAGATAGCCCGTGATGAACTCCAGCGCCTTCGCATCCGCGATCGCGCGCGCCGCGGCATCGTCACCATCGCCTCGGAGGTACCACCAGAGGGCGCCGACAAACAGGAAGCTGACCGCGACCCAGATGACGGACCAGATCGCCGCCTCGCGCAGGGAGACGCGATGCGGGCCCTGGTGACGCAGCGTGAGAAAGTCAATCGCCAGCGCAATCGCGATGAAGATGCCGAATGCCAGCCAAACCGCAGGGGTGCCGATGAATTCCAAGCCTCACTCCAAAAAAAAGGGGTGCTCCATCGGAGCACCCACATAATAAGCGCGGTCTATGCCGCGTTTGTTCGGCAGTCCAGCGACTCCCCCCATAAACTGTCTATGTCTTGCGAAACATCAACCGTGCGAGTGCCGGTAACAGCAGTACTGCGCCTACCATATTCAGGAGGAACATGAAGGTCAAGAGGATGCCCATGTCCGCCTGAAATTTTAATGCGGAGAACATCCAGGTGCTGACCCCGATAGCAAGTGTCATGCCAGTGAAGATGACGGCTTTCCCGGTCATCGCGAGCGTCCGCCGGTACGCCTCCTCGAGGCCGAGACCCTCCCGCCGGAACGCGGACAGCCGGCTGTAAATGTAAATACCGTAGTCGACGCCGACACCGACGCCGAGCACCACGACCGGCAACGTAGCGACCTTGAGCCCGATGTCCAGCACCGCCATCAGCGCGTACGCCAGCACCGACACCAGCGCGAGCGGGATGACGATGCACAGCGTGCCGCGGATTGAGCGGAATGTGAGCAGGCACAGCGCGACGATCGCCGCGTAGACCCACACCAACATCGGCACCTGGGCGGACTTGACCGCCTCGTTGGTCGCGGCCATGACGCCGGCGTTGCCGCTCGCGAGGCGGAACTCGATGTCGGGAATATCGTGGGACGCCTGGAACGCCACGGTGGTCTCGACCACGTCGGCGAGCGTCTCGGCCTTATGGTCGATCGTGAAAATCAGCACCTGCATCGAGCTGCAGTCGGCGTTCAAAAGCCCGGTGCCCGTATCGACGGTGGAGACCGACTGTTGCAGCATATACGGGTTGCGCGGCAGCTCCCGCCATTTGAGGTTGCCCTCGTTCCAGCCGGCGTTCACGAGCTTCGCCGCCTGCGGCAGGCTAATGACAGAGTGCACGCCGGGCCGGTTCCGCATACGCCACGCGAAACGGTCGATGGTCTCCATGACGTCGTGGCGCGTGCACGCGTCGGGCACCGCCTCGACGATCACCGACACGATGTCGACACCGATTTCGAACCGGTCGGTGATTGCGGCGGTGTCGAGGTTGTACCGCGAGTCCTCGTGCAACTCGGGCACGCCCGCGTGCAGGTCGCCGACCGCGAGGTCCTGGCCTTTCCACGTCCCGACCGCATAAAGGGCGACCACAATCGCGAGCGCCGTCCACGCATACGCCGGCCGGGTCATTCTGGCGAGCGCGTCCCACAGACGCTGGCGGCTGCGTATCTGCTTCAAGTGCCGATCGCGATACTGCGCGAGATTGCGGACGCGCACGTAGGAGAGCAGGAGCGGCAACAGAATCATGTTCGTGAGGATGATTACCGCGACGCCGACGGATGCCGTGATTGCGAGCTCCTGAATCATCTCGATGTCGATGAGCAGGATGGTCAGGAATCCGATGGTGTCCGTGACGAGCGCAACCAGACCCGGCGCGAGCAACCGCCGGAATGCTTCGCGCGCGGCCACGCCGCTGTCGACGCCTTGCATCGAACCGTGGTCGAGGTTCACATAGCCGGACTCGCTTGCTGCCGCGTCGCCGAACAGCAGCGATGCATTCCAAGCGCTCAGCATCTGCACGCCGTGGCTCACGCCAATCGCGAATACGAGGAACGGCACCAGGATGTTCATCGGGTCGATGCCGTAGCCGAGCACCGTGACGAGTCCAAGCTGCCACACCACGGCCGTCAGCGCACACGCGAGCGCCACCGCGGTGACCTTCGCCGACAGGGTGTAGAAATACAGCAGGAGTGCGGTGATGGCGAACGCGATAAAGAAGAACGCGACGACGGATACCGCGCCATCGGCGACGTCTCCGATGACTTTTGCAAACCCGATGATGTGGACCGACAACGACTCGGTCGCGTATTTCTCGCGCAGCGCCTCGAGCTGGTCGGCAACGCGCTGGTAGTCCACGCGCTCGCCGGTCGCGGGGTCGATCTCCAGTACCTCTGCGGAGACCAGCGCGCCCTTGAAGTCCTCGGTGACGAGCCGCCCGACCTGCCCCGACTTTAGGACGTTGCTGCGTACGCGCTCGAACATCTCCGGCGTCGGGGAGAAGTTGTCCGGTACGACATTGCCGCCCGAAAAGCCCTCCTCCGTGACCTCGATGAAGCGCACATTCGGCGTGAACAGCGACGTCACGCGCGCGCGGTCGATGCCCTCGATGAAGAATACGTCATCGGTCATCGCGCGCAGCGACTCGAAGAAGCCGGGCTCGAAGATGTCCTGGTCGTCGTGCCGGATCAGCGCGACGAGCACGCGGTTCGCGCCGCCGAATTCGCCTTCGTACTCGACGAAGGTCTGCATGTACGGGTGTTCAAGCGGAAGCTGCTTGTGGAAGCTCGCGTCGACCTGCAGTTGCGATGCGGACCAGCCGAGCCAGGCCGTGGTCAGCGCAAACAGCACCAGCAGCGGCACGCGCGCCGCGAACACTGCGCCTTCGAGGACGCGAATCATGGCAGCGTGAACTCGCGGAAGCCGGATTCGCCGATGAGCACTGCGCCGCCGTCAAGTTCGAACACGCCGGCGAGCGCGTCGCCGCCGGGGTCGCGGAGCCGCGTGAAGGTCGCCCCGTCATCGGCCGACACGAGCACGACCCCGCTCATGCCGACCAGTACGATACGGCCGTCCGGCAGGACACGACCGCCGTTCAATGAGATGGCCCCGTTAAGCGCCACTTCCGTCCACGTCGCACCCGCATCGTCGCTCACGAACACATGGCCGCGCAGCCCGAACGCGACGACACGGCCGCTCGGCGTGACCACGGCGCCGAACATCGAGCCGTCGTAAGGGAAGTCGACCGATTCCCACGTCTCGCCGAGGTCGGGGGACCGGTAGATCGTTCCGCGCTCGCCCACAACGACGAGCGCGTCCCCGACCTGCACGATGGCATTGAGGTGCGAGTCGGCGAAGTCGGCGTCCGAATATTCGACCCCTTCCCAGGAAAC
>CAYXYM010000003.1:0-3642 GCA_964469285.1 uncultured Gammaproteobacteria bacterium
GCTCCGAGAGCCGATTGAACGCGCGCCGGTCAATGATGAGCTGAGCCCAGGTATACGCGAGCGGCAGATCGGTCATGTAGCTCACGCGTGTGTGCCACTGGAACGCGACGGCGCCGATTGGCGGCGACGCGACGATGTTGATGAGTCCGGTCTGCAGGCCGGTGAGTACATCGGTCAATGGCAGGGTTATGGGCGTAAGACCGAGCGTCTCCATCGCGGCATACGCGACCGCGTCGCCCTCCGGCACCCAGACCTTTTTGCCGCCGAGGTCATCGAGCCGAGAAACCGGTGAACCGGACAGCAGGCGCGCAAAGCCGCCCTCGGCGAGACCAAAACTCACGAAGCCCGCCTGCTCGAGACCGCGCTCGAGTTCCGCGTCGAAGCGCGCGCGGATGTGATCGACCTCATCGTGGGAGCGGAACAGGAACGGCAAGGTATACAGCGATGCGTCGCGGTAGATCGGCGCGAGCGCGCCGCCCGTAAACGCCCCGCCCTGCAACTGCCCGATACGGATGCGCCGCAGCACCGCCTGCTCGTTGCCCATGACGCCGCCGGGGAAATACTGAATGCGTATGCGTCCATCGGTGCGGTCGTGGATCTCGTCGGCGCCCGCCCGCATTTCACGCATCCAGAACGAGCCGTCAGGCGCGACCGTCGCAACGCGCAGTGTCGTCTGCGCGAAAATGGGTGACACACACGCCAGCGCCAAAACCACGAATATCAATCTTACGAACATCGTCCCCTACTCGTCGAAGAAATAGTCGCCGGCGTCGGCCAGCAGTTTGTGTGCGCGCTCCTGCGCGAGCACGTTGCCGAGCGTGTAGCGCTCGGCCGTCGGATCCGCGTCCACCACCTCGTTGAGTAAGCGGTCGTGCAGCGCACGGTCGAAGTTCAAGCGCGCGTAATACTCCGCGTACATCACCTTCGTCATCAGGTCACGACCGTCTGAGAGTTCGATCGCACGCTCGAAATGTTCGCGTGCGCGTTCGGGTTCACCGCCGAGGGCGGCCGGCCGCAGCGAGTGGAGCACACCCAGATACGCATGCGGCGCGCCATGCTGGTGCGCCGGGTCGAGCGCGACCACGCGGTCGAGCAACAACTGGACGCGCGGCAAATCGGCAATCGCATTCCAATCGTCGGAATGCGCCTGGATCCAAACAAGCTCTCCGAGCGCGGCGGCGAACAGCACGGCGGCGTCGCCCGACGAGAACCCTGCGAGCCCCGCTTCGAACTCATCGAATCGGCGTTCGAACAGGTCACACGCCGAGCTGCGCTGCGCGCAAACGCCCGCTCGCCCATAACCCCGCGCACGATCCGAGAGTCGGCGTGCGCGTTCCGGATCGTTCGCAGCGAACCCGCCCGCATACGACGCATACATCTGTGCGGCTTGCGCCTGCAGCGCTGCGTTGTCGCGGTCGTCCGCCGCAAGCGCGTCGACCATCAGGAGCCACGCGGGTGCGCCGTCCCGGACGGTCGCGGGATCGTTGTGATTCACGACCGCGGACTGGAGGCTCGCGGCGACGCGTTCAGACGCCGCCGACATCAGCGAGTTGCCGATCGTCGTGCACGCGCTGAAGAACGGCAGCGAGACTGCAAGCAGCAGGGTCCGTGTAAAAGTAGCGTCCATGAGGGCGCGAATTATACGGGGGGCGGGCCCATCCGGGCCAGTTGGTCAAGCCGGTGCTGAAGGACCGCGCGCCGGCCGGGGTCATCCGTTGCGTTCAACAAGCTGCGGAACAACGTCGCCGCGTCCTCCGCTAGGCCGGCGTCGGCGAGCGCTTCGGCAGCCTGGAAGCGCGCGGTCTGTGCCCACTGATCCAGCGCGTAGGGGTCGGCCAGGCCGGCCGACAATAAATAAAGCCGCGCGGCTTCCTCATCGTCACCGAGTGCACGGCGGGAATCGGCCATCCAGAACAACACCTCACGCCTGCGTTGCAGGTCAAGGTCATCGCGCGCGAAAACGCGCTCGAATAGCGGCAGCGCGCGCCCGTGCGCGTCCGATGCCTGGAGATCGAACAGCACCTGCATCACCTTGTCCACGTCGACACCCGGCGCGGCATCGAACAGCGACTCGAGCACGGCACTCCCATCGTCGGCACGGCCGGCGAGCACCAGCACGCGTGCGCGCCGCAGATTCCACTCGGTCGGATCGGCCTCGGCGGGCGGCTCGGCGAGGTCGGCGATGAGCTTCGACGCGAGTACGACGTCGCCCTCACGCAAAAGTCCGTCGACAAGTAGATAACGCACCATTGCAGGGATGTGTTCAGGTTCCGAGAACGCGCGCGCGTCGAGGTATAGCGCCGACAGAAGGCGGTCACCGAGCGGCTCAGCGCGTAACGACCGCGCAAACCGGTAATGCGCGTATTCGACGACTGACGCCTGACGCGCTGAGCCGGCGAGCGTCGCATACAGTGCGCGGGCCTGCGGCGGATCCGCCTGCTCGGCCGCGTTCAGCCAACCCTGATCAATCCCGACAATGAGGCGCGCACCGTTGCCGAGCGTGGCGCCCCAATCCGTGTACGCGAGCCACAATTCGTCGGGATCCACCCGCAACACCGCGGGCAAGCTCGACCCATCACCGATGGCGAGCGCGCGTTCGAGTGCAGCGACGGACGCCTGGGCGTTGTTCATACGGCGGGCCGCTTCGGCGGCGACGCGCCATGCCGCGTGCCGTCGCGCGGCATTCGCATCTCGAACGCTGCCGGCGCGGACTGCGCGCTCGAATACCGCACCGGGTTCCAATGCGCCGGCGCGCAGTGCGGCGAGCCAGTGCAGCGGTTCATCCTCGGCCGCGCGCAGCACCGAATAGGCGTCGTCAGCCCGCGCGGCCGCGAGCAAGGCCTCGCCATGCATCAACCGCAACGAGGCGTCATCCGAGCCGTGGTCGAGCGCATAGCGCTGCAGGCTGACCAATGCCGCGTCGAGGTCTTCGTCAACAAGATAGCTGCGCACGACGAGCGCGCGCCACTGGCGCAGTGCTTCGCCTTCGGCGCCGTCGCGCCAGATGAGCTGTCGCAGCGCGGCGCGGGCACCGGCGCCATCACCGAGGTGCAGCAACGCCTCGGCGCGGCGTTCGCGCGTCCAATCGAGGAAAGGTGTTGGGAGCGTGGGATCAAGCGCGGCGAAACGATCGGCGAGCGCGCGCCAGTCGCCGCGCGCGGCGAGAATGTGCGCACGTTCGCGCTCGGCCGCGGTCCAGTCGATACGATCGAGCGCCGGGTCTTGCTGGTAGTCGTCGAGGAGTCGCAGCGCGAGACCCTGGGCCCCGCCCCGAGCAAGCGTGATGATTTCTTCGAGTCCGGCGGCGGCCGTCGCCGAGACCGGCGACGTCGCCAACAAGACCAGCGTCAACACTACGATGCGCATAGCGTCCCCGCCGGGCTGTTTTTGCCGGCAGCCGCCGGCCGTCCTTAGCCCAGCTTTTCTCGAATGCGGGCCGCCTTGCCCTGGCGGTCACGCAGGTAATACAGCTTCGCACGGCGCACGTCGCCGCGGCGTTTGACTTCGATGCTCGCGACGAGCGGGCTGTAGGTCTGGAACACGCGCTCGACGCCCTCGCCGTGCGAAACCTTGCGCACTGTGAACGCACTGTTGACGCCGCGATTGCGCTTGGCGATCACTACGCCCTCGAACGCCTGCAAC
>CAYXYM010000004.1:0-7718 GCA_964469285.1 uncultured Gammaproteobacteria bacterium
CACTTCAGCGGGTTATAAACCATCGGTCCCCCTCGTTTTTATCGCGGCGCGAAGGCGCTGCTCCTACATCTACCTCAAATGTGGGAGCGGCGCCTTAGCGCCGCGATTATTTTAGATGACCATGCCAACGGTATTGAACCCGGCGTCAACATACAGCGTCTCCCCCGTAATCCCCGACGCGAGGTCCGAGCACAGAAACGCCGCAGCGTTGCCGACTTCGTCGATGGTTACGTTGCGGCGCAGTGGCGCGGTGTGCTCGACGTGGTCGAGCATCTTGCGGAACCCGGAGATGCCGGCCGCCGCGAGCGTCTTGATCGGACCCGCCGAAATCGCATTCACGCGCGTGCCCTCGATGCCGAGGTCGAACGCGAGGAAGCGCACGTTGGCCTCGAGGCTCGCTTTCGCAAGGCCCATCACGTTGTAGTTCGGAAGCGCGCGAACCGCGCCGAGGTAGGTCAGCGTCAAAATTGCGCCATTGCGGCCCTGCATCATCTCGCGCGCGCCGCGTGCGAGCGCGGCGAGGCTGTACGAGCTCACATCGTGCGCGATGCGGAAGCCCTCGCGGTTCACGCTGTCGATGAAGTTGCCTTCGAGCTGGTCGCGCGGCGCGAAACCGATGGAATGAATAAGGATGTCGAGTCCGTCCCACTGCTTATTGAGTTGGGTGAACAGGTCGGTGATCTGCTCGTCCTCGCCGACGTCGCAGCCGTACACGAGCTTCGAGCCCAGCTCCGCGGCCATCTCCTCGGCCCGCTCTTTCAAGCGGTCGCCTTGGTAGCTGAAGGCGAGTTCCGCGCCCTCACGGTGCATCGCCTGCGCGATTCCCCAGGCAATCGAACGCTGCGACGCAAGGCCGCAGATCAAGGCCTTTTTGCCCTTCAGGAAACCCATCGTCATCCCCCAGTTCTTATAATTGTGGGAGCGGCGCCTTTGCGCCGCGATACTTCAGCCGCCGCTTTGCTGTGTCACGTCGACGTACAGCAACAGCCGTTGCCCGGGCTGCAGATACCGGTCCGGATCAATATTATTCCATTGGCGCAGCTGGTTCACGCTGACGCGGAACCGCTGTGAGATGCGGCCGAGCGAGTCGCCGCGTCGCACCGTGTAGTTGATCTTGCGCATCGTGTGCTCGGCCATCGGGCCGTCGCCGCGGGGCGCAGCACCGGTCGGCAGGTAAATCACGAGCTTTTGATTCTCACGCAGCGTGTCGGTCGGCGTCATTGCGTTCCAGTCCGCGAGCGTCGCGACGCCGACGCCGTGCTGCTTGCCGATCTTCCACAGCGAGTCGCCGCGGCGCACGGTGTACTCGAGCTTCTGACCGTCGCGCTGGCCACCCCGCGCGGCGCCCGGTACGAGAAGGTCCTTGCCGGCACGGATCAGTGTGCCATTCAGCTGGTTCAGGCGCTGCAGCTCCGTGACAGAGGTGCGATAGCGCTGCGCGATGCCCCCGAGCGTCTCACCCGAGCGCACGCGGTGCTGCATCCAGCTCACGCGCTCGACAATCGGGACCGCCGCGATTTTCGTCTGGAAGGTCTCAATGACCGGCAACGGCAGCACGATGCGGTGCGGGCCGGCGGGGTCGGTTGCCCACCGGTTGTAGCCGGGGTTCAACAGGTACAACTCGGTCAACGGCAATTCGCTGAGTTCGGCGACGAGCTCAAGGTCGACCTGCGTGTCGACCTCGACGATGCCGAGGTACGGCGTGTTCGCAATGGGCTTCAGTGTGATGCCATAGTTCTCGGGGTGCGCGACAAGATCGCGCAACGCAAGCAGCTTCGGTGCGTAGCTGCGCGTTTCGGCGGGTAGGCGCAGCGAGAAGAAGTCGGTCGGCTTGCCGGCGGCGCGGTTACGGCGCACTGCGCGCGCGACGTTGCCTTCACCCGTGTTGTAGGCAGCGAGCGCGAGCAGCCAGTCGCCGTCGAAATATTTGTGTAGGTACTCGAGGTAGTCGAGCGCGGCGCGCGTCGACTCGACGACGTCGCGACGACCGTCGTACCACCAATTCTGCTTTAGCCCATATTGACGGCCTGTCGCAGGGATGAACTGCCACAAGCCCGACGCGCGTCCGTGTGAATACGCATACGGATCGAACGCGCTCTCGACGACGGGCAGTAGCGCGATCTCCATCGGCATATCGCGCTTCTCGATCTCGTCGACGATGTAATGCAGGTACGGCGTCGCGCGTGTGGCGACGCGGTCGAGGTAGTCCTGGTGGCGCTGGTACCAACTGCGCGCGGTGACGACGCGGCCGTGGTCGGAGGCCTCAATCTTGAACCCGGCGCGGATGCGGACCCAGACGTCCTCGACGGTGGGCTCCACGACGGTCGGTTCCGGAATGCGCGCGAGCTTGATAAAGCTCTCGTCATTGTCGGCTTCAGAATGTAGGACTTCCTCCTCGAGCGAGAAGTCCGTCTCATTGGAATCCGGGTCGGTCGGGGCGGGGACAGCCTCCAGCGCGACCTTGTCGCCGCCAAGCTGGGGCAGCATCGAGCAACCCGTAAGCATCAGCCCGACGATGACGGCACCGGTTATCGTGTTGAAGGCCTTCATGTTCCTGTTACCCGCTTGTGTCCTTCCAGAGCCGTACTGTAGCAAAAACATCTACCGCATTCCTCAGGGGAACGCCTGCATGCCCCTCCGCCGCCACCTGAATCTCGGGCCGGTCGCAACGGAGGAACGGATTCGTTGCGAGTTCGTCGGCAAGAATCGACGGGACCGTCGGATCGCCGCGGTCGCGCTGTGCGGTTGCGTGCGCCAGCCGCGACACGATGTCTGCATTATCGGGCTCCACGAGGCGTGCAAACGCGAGGTTCGCGACTGTGTACTCGTGCGCACAGTAAATTTTTGTGGCTGGCGGAAGTGCCGCGAGCTTGCCGAGCGAGCGGAACATCTGCTCAGGTGTTCCCTCGAACAGGCGGCCGCAACCACCCGCGAACAATGTGTCACCGACCAGAGCGATTCCCTCGCCGATGTAGGCGATGTGTCCGGCCGTGTGGCCGGGGATGTCGAGAATGCGAAAGCGCAGGCCCTCGACGACGATGTCGACGCCCTCGTACAACGCGTGGTTCTGCACCGGCGCCGGCTCGCGCGCGGGACCGTACACGGGACACCCCCAGCGCGCGGCGAGTGGCGCAATGCCGTCGACGTGGTCCCAGTGGCGGTGCGTGTTCAAGATTGCGGTGAGCGCAAGATCCTCGCGTTCGAGGTACTCGTTGACGGGATCGGCGTCGCCCGGGTCGACCGCGATGATCCCTCCGGCGGGGGTGTGCAAGAGCCAGATGTAATTCTGGATGCAGGCTTCAACGGAGTCGATTTTCATGAATTCATCGCGACACCAAGAGTGTCGCTCCCACCTGACCAAACCTCACTTTGTGGGAGCCAATCTGTGATTGGCGAGCTTTTTGGCGTCAAACCTTCGCCCACAATGATTCCGGTCCGAGTTCAGCCACCAACCGCTCATGCGCCTCCCGCTCGGCATCCGTCGGGTCGACCACCGCGAGCACCAGCCCCGCTGCACGATCGACATCGCGTCGTGGCTCCGCCGATTCGTGCCGGTCGCGCTGTGCGTCGGACAAGCCGTCAAGCGACAGCGCGGTCTGCCCGCCGGTCATCGCGAGATACACCTCGGCGAGAATCTCGGCGTCGAGCAATGCGCCATGCAGCGTGCGCTGCGAGTTGTCGATTTCCAGCCGTTTGCACAGTGCATCGAGGCTGCAACGCTGGCCCTCGTACATCGCGCGCGCCATCGCGAGCGTGTCAACGATTTTGCAATGCTCGGCGATGTCGCAGACTTCGCGGCCGAGTAGTTTAAGTTCCTGGTTCAGGAAGCCGACGTCGAACGCGGCGTTGTGGATCAGCAGCTCCGCGCCGTCGACGAACTTGATGAAATCATCGCAAACGTCCGCGAATGTCGGCTCGCCCGCGAGCCGTTCGTTCGTGATGCCGTGCACTTCGATTGCGCCAGCATCGATATCGCGACCCGGGTTCACGTAGCGCTGAAAACGTCGCTCGGTGATGCGGCGATCGATAATCTCGACGCAGCCGATTTCGATGATGCGGTGGCCAGCCTTGACCTCGAGGCCGGTAGTTTCGGTATCCAGTACGACCTGGCGCATCAGCGCACCTCCAAGTGTTCGTCGATTCCGCGATTCGCGAGCGCGTCCGCGATGTCGTTTTCGGCGTGGCCCGAGTGCCCCTTGACCCAATGCCAGCGGATCTCGTGCGCGGCACACGCGGCGTCGAGCCGCTCCCAGAGATCCTGATTCTTGACCGGCTGGCGGGACGCAGTCTTCCAGCCGCGTTTCTTCCACCCCTCGAGCCATTGGCTGATGCCGAGGCGCACGTACTGCGAGTCGGTGTACACGTCGACCGCACAGCCGCGTTTCAGGGATTCTAAACCGACGATTGCAGCGGTGAGTTCCATACGGTTGTTGGTCGTTTCCGTCTCGCCGCCCCAGAGCTGCTTCTCGTGCTCACCGGAGCGGAGCAGCACGCCCCAGCCCCCGGGTCCCGGGTTACCGCGGCATGCACCGTCGGTGAAGAGTTGTACGTCAGCCATGGCCGCATTCTAGCAATACATCGCGGCGCAACAACCAAATGTGGGAGCGGCGCCTTTGCGCCGCGATAAAGTTATGATTCAGACATGCAAAGCTTCGCGAGAACACGCGACGACTGGCTGCGCCACCCGGTGGGCGCACGGCTGCTGCGTGCGGAGCAGCAGCGCCTCGCGCAGGTGCTACCGAACCTGTTTGGCTACTACCTCGTGCAGGCCGGCGGCTGGGGCGCACACACGAACCTTTGTACGGACAGCCGGATCCGTCACCGCTTCATCCTCGACGACGTTCCCGAGGGCGCCGATCTCGTCGCCGATGCGGAACGCTGGCCGCTCGCGAGCGACAGCGTCGATGTCGTCGTTCTGCCGCACTCGCTCGAGCTCGTCGTAAACCCGCATCGCGTACTGCGCGAGACCGAGCGCGTACTGATTGCGGAGGGCCACGCGATCATCATCGGCTTCAATCCATGGAGCGCGTGGGGCATGTGGCGCTGGGCCGCGCGGCGCCGCGGCGTGCCGTGGGCAGGGCGGTTCCTGTCCGAGGGTACCGTGCGCGACTGGCTTGCGTTGCTCGGTTTCGACACGCTTGCGTTGTACCACCATGGCTACGGCTTACCGGTGCGCGCCGAATGGCAAGACCGTGTGCTGGAGCGGCTCGGCGCGAGCCGCATGCCGGTGTTCCCGGCGGGCGGCTATACCCTCGTCGCGCGTAAGCGCGTGGTGCCCGCGACGCCGATTCGACCGCGCTGGTCACCGACCGCGCGCCTCGCAGGGACAGTCGGGGCTTGACCGATTGAAGCGTCCCCGCGGACGGTAGGGGTCCGCAAGGAAGCGGATGGGAAAACGGAAGGGCCGGCGTCGACACGGAGGTCGGCGCCGGCCCTTACATCATTGCCCGAAGTCGGACCAGGGACCGAGGTCTTCGAGGTTCAGCAGCAGACGCCGCTCGAACAGATCGTACAGCCCGCCGGGTGCCTGCAAGACCGCGCCGGGATCGCGCGCCCACGGTGACAGCGACGTCGACAGCGAGGCATTCGAGTCGTACGGCAGGAACGGGCCGACCGCGACCCGCACGAAGATACCCTTGTCGAAGTACGGATCGCCGGGGCTACCAGGTCCGGTGATGTCGTTGGCGTTCGTGCGGCTGTACCACGCCCCGAATTCAACCCCCGACTTGAAGCGGCGCTTGACCTCGAAGCGCGCACCTATGTCCCGCGCGAGAAAACGTCCGACGCGGGTCGTGAAGGTCAGTCCGTGCTTCGGTACCCGGTAATAAAACGAGGTCAATGCGGTGACGGTGTCGTAGTCCTGGAATCCGAACCACCCTTTAAAATCTCGCTGGCGCACCGCGTACGCCGAAAAATCAACGGCCCAGTTGCCAGTCTGGGGCAGATACAACACTTCGCCACCGGCGCCGGCAAACATTTCTTCGAGCACGCCCGCCGACGCCCAGGTATAAACGCGTTCACGCGGATTCCCGAGGTGCCCGACGAACGCGGTATGCATCTTGAGTCGCTCGCTCTCGCGGCGATAGCGTGCGACATTAGATCGCACGCGCGGCAGCAAGCTGTTTGACCCGCCGATCGATTCGCTTACATCCTCCGCGAGCGTTAAACGACCGGAGGTCGCGAAGTAGAAACCGTTGCCCAGCCACTGGGAATAGGTAACGGCGGTATGCAAGTCGTATCGGAATGCGCCATTCGGGTCGTTGAACATGAATCCCATTACGAGCGGTTGAATCCGGAGCGCGCTCGAATTCTCTGCGTTGCGCCGTACCGAAACCGGGAAGCCATAAATCCAGGGTCCAACACGGACTGAATATGCGTCGGAATCCGAATCGTCCGTGAGGTCACGAAGCTTCAGGCCGTCCATGTGCAACTCACGCCAGTCTTCATTGTTGGCATACGACAACGACAGCGTCTGCTGGAACGCCTCCGGCGTCGTGGTACCGTTCAACCATCCTCGATAGGCGTCAAGATCGGCGAACCGATACGTCGCGACCGGTAAGCGGTATTCGGCGTAGGTGATTTCGAGTTTGGTGACATCAGGCGGTGCGCCCAACGCAATCACTCTCGAGGCGCGGCCAATCGCGCGGCCAATCGTCGAATATCGACTGCTCGAGACAGAGGCGTGAAGCGTATCGCCTCGAATGCTGACCCGAACGTCTGACATGCCCTCGCGAGTGAGCGCGTCGAACATGGGCCGCAACGCCGCGGTCGGCGTTTCCTGCAGTCGCTCATATGCGGGCACTTCCACATGCGCGGGTTCACGCGTCTTCGGGGCAAACGTGCGTTGTTCCAGCGGAAACTTCAGGGACACGTTCGCGCCGACACGCCCGTCTTGCAGCGCGATTTGCGCAGAAAATAGATCGCCGGAGTATTCAAGCGCAGGCGTCAACCCGCCGTCTCGCCGTAAGAGGCCGGTGCGCCTGAAGTGGGTATCGTTCTCGTAATCGATGGCGTCCCATTCGACGGCGACGCGGAACCGGTCGTCCCATGGCGTATGCCATCGGACGCCGCCATAGAGCCCGTCCATGCGCGTGCGGCCGTAGCCGAGAGTCATGTCGAATGCGCCGTAATCGTCGAGCGCGACGCGCTTGCTCGCCGCGATGAACTGACCGCGGAAGAGCGCGGTTCCGTGGAAGTCCTGCACCCCAAAGCTCACCGCTGGCAGCCATTCGGTCTCTTCGAGGAGGCGGAGCTTCAAATCGAACGCCTTGTCCTTGTACATCCCGAACTCTCGGTCCGGTCCGAATGGCGACGTGTCCTCGATTAGCGTGTACCGCCCGGAGAATTCGAGCCACGGCAGGAGCGTGATGCTGCCCCAGAGCGCACGATAAGGAACCATGCGCGAGAGCCCCATGCGGACCGTGCCGTCTTCTGCCAGGCGTCCATCGGGCATGTTGATGAGGCCCGTCTGACCCATCTGGTTGGGCGTCGCGGCGACCGAATTAATGGAAATCAAGAGCGCTAAAAAAACCAGGGCGCGCATAGCCGTGCTTCCTTGGGGTTAAATAAAAACGCCGCACACTCGCGTGCGCGGCGTTGGTGTCGCTACAGCCGTGCTTAGTGGTGAGGCGGCGGCGGTGGCGGCGGCGGTGGCGGCGGCGGCGGCGGAGTGACTTCTTCCGTCGGGTCATCCCACGCTTCGGCGGAGACGAAGAACG
>CAYXYM010000005.1:0-2844 GCA_964469285.1 uncultured Gammaproteobacteria bacterium
GCGCGACGACGACCGCAGACCAGGTGGATGCCTTCCTGGATGCCTTGCGCGGGGTCCTGGCGGCAGACGTCGGGGCGGTCGGCGGATGGTAGCGGTACAATGCGCAAGATGCAGATTTACCTCGATTACATGGCCACTACGCCGGTCGACCCGCGCGTCGCGGCGCGCATGGCGGAGTGCCTGACGCGCGACGGCGTGTTCGGTAACCCGGCATCGAGCACGCACGCGTTCGGCGCGGCGGCGCGCGTCGTGGTCGAGGACGCCCGGCTGCAGGTTGCCGGCCTCTTGAACGCCGACCCGCGCGAAATCGTCTGGACCTCCGGCGCGACCGAATCGGACAACCTCGCGATCAAGGGCATTGCCTGGTTTCACCGCGACCGCGGCCGCCACATCGTCACCAGCCGCACCGAACACAAGGCCGTCGTCGACACCTGCCGATGGCTCGAGCGGAACGGTTGGCGCGTCACGTGGCTGACGCCGGGCATCGATGGCCTCATCACGGCCGCCCAAGTGAGCGACGCAATCGAGGACGACACCGTACTCGTCACGATCATGCACGTGAATAACGAAATCGGCGTGGTGAACGACATCGCTGCAATCGGCGAGGTGTGCCGCGCGCGCGGCGTGTTGTTCCACGTCGACGCGGCACAGAGCGCCGGCAAGTTGCCGATCGATCTCGCCGCGTTACCGGTCGACACGATGGCGTTCTCGGCGCACAAGGTCTATGGCCCGAAGGGCGCCGGCGCGCTTTACGTGCGGCGCGAGCCGCGCGCGCGCCTCGAGGCGATGATCCATGGCGGCGGCCACGAATTCGGATTGCGGTCGGGTACGCTTGCGACGCACCAGGTGGTCGGCATGGGTGAGGCCTTTCGTATCGCCGGCGAGTCGATGGCGGTCGAGCAGCCGCGTATCCTCGCGTTGCGCGAACGCTTTGCGGCGGGCATCGCCGGCCTGCGCGACGTGTGCGTGAACGGCGACCGCGAGCGACGCGTCGCCGGCAACCTGAACCTGAGCTTCGGCGGTGTACACGGCGATGCGCTGCTGCTCGCGCTGCGTGACCTCGCGCTGTCCACGGGGTCGGCCTGCAACTCTGCGGCTGCCGCGCCGTCGTACGTTTTGCGTGCGCTGGGCCGCGATGATGCGCTCGCGAATGCCTCGTTCCGTTTCTCGTTCGGGCGCTGGACCACCGAGGCCGAGGTCGACGAGGCCGCGCGGCGCGTGGTTGCCGAGGTAAACCGCTTGCGCGCGATTTCGCCGCTGTATGATGGCGAGCGCGACTTCTGTTCGCTCAAGGTCGCATCGTGATGATGACGCCAAATCCGCTGCTGCTGGATCACTTCGAGCACCCGCGCGGTGCGGGCGCATTCGATGCGTCGGACGCCGTGCGCCGCGGCGAGGCGGGCTCCGAGCACCACGGTGCGGTCATTCGCGTCGAGCTGCGCTGCGATGGCGCCACCGTGACCGACGCACGCTTCAAGGCCTGGGGTTGCCCTGCGACCATCGCGTGCGCGTCGCTCGTGACGGAATGGGTGCGGGGGCGTACGCTCGCGGACGCACGCGTCGTCGACGTGCGCGGGCTCGCCGAGCCGCTCGAACTACCGATTGACCGGCTGTACGCGCCGCTCCTCGTCGAGGACGCCTTGCGCGCAGCCGCCACCGAGGAACAACGATGAGCATTGCACTGACACAGAACGCGGCCAACCGGGTCCGCAAGCAACTCGAACAGCGTGGGCGTGGCCTGGGGCTGCGACTGGGCGTCAAAAAGACCGGTTGCTCCGGCTACGCGTACACAATCGACTTCGCCGACGAGGTCACCGACGCGGATGCCGTGTTCGAGGACCAGGGTGTCAGCGTTGTCGTCCGCCGCGAGCACCTCGACCTGATGGATGGCACGGAGGTCGACTATGTGCGGGAAGGGTTGAGCGAGGCATTTCGCTTCAATAACCCGAAGGTTGCGGGCACCTGCGGCTGTGGTGAATCGTTCACGATAGCCTGAATCTTGCTACCATTACCGGTTTCACCTGACCGGAGTTTCAAGAAGATGGCAATCGAACGGACCCTCTCTATCATCAAGCCAGACGGCGTCGCCAAGAATCTGATCGGCGAGATTTACTCGCGCTTTGAAAAAGCCGGCCTGAAGGTGGTCGCCGCGCGCATGATGCAGCTCACGCGTGAGCAGGCCGAGGGGTTCTACGCGGTCCACCGCGAGCGTCCGTTCTTCAAGGACCTCGTCGGCTTCATGGTGTCCGGCCCGGTGATGGTGCAGGCACTCGAGGGCGAGGGCGCCATCGCGCAAAACCGCGACCTGATGGGCGCGACGAACCCGAAGGACGCCGCGCCCGGCACGATCCGCGCCGACTTCGCGAAGACGGTCGACGAGAACGTCGTCCATGGCTCCGACGGTCCCGACACCGCCGCGCAGGAAATCGAGTACTTCTTCCCCGAAGGGGTGTGCAAGCGCACCCGCTGACATGACCGCGCCCGTCCGCACCAATCTGCTCGGCATGCCGCACCCGGCGCTCGTCGAGTATTTCACCGCGCTCGGCGAGAAGCCGTTCCGCGCGGTGCAGATCATGCGGTGGGTGTACCAGCGCGGCGTCACGGATTTTGCGGAGATGACCGACCTGTCGGTCGCATTGCGCGCGCGCCTGACCGAGATTGCCGAAGTGCGCGCGCCTGAGATCATCACGGAGCAGAACTCGGCCGACGGCACGCGCAAGTGGCTGCTGCGCATGGACGCCGGCAATGCGATCGAGACCGTGTTCATCCCCGAGGAGGACCGCGGCACGCTGTGCATTTCGTCGCAGGTCGGCTGCGCGCTCGATTGCGCGTTTTGTTCGACCG
>CAYXYM010000006.1:0-4268 GCA_964469285.1 uncultured Gammaproteobacteria bacterium
CAAGCGACACGTCGGCGCCCAGTTCCGCTCGCAATCCGCCTTCAATCAACCGGGATCCAAACCCGCGGCGCGCCGGATCGATGACCTTCGGCCCGCCGGACTAAGTCCAGTCGAAGAGCAATCTCCGAACCGCATCGGCAATCTTCAATTTCCAGGAAACGGAGACGCGCCCGCGCGGCGTGGACAGCGCGCCGTGTTTTGCCGCATTGGTCGCCAGTTCGTGGATCCCAAGCCCGAGCGCGAGCGCGCTCTTGGCCCCGAGGCGGACGGGCTCGCCCTTGATGGTGATGCCCTCCGACGCGTACGGCCTGAGTTCACCTTCCACTAGGTCCCGGAGCATGGCGCCCGTGTCGCCACCGGCGGACAACAAGTCATGGGTCCTGGCAAGCGCAATGATGCGCTGGTCGAACGCGTCGAGGAACCGATCGACGGATTTCGAGCTCTTCGCGGTTTGGCGCGCAATGGATTGCACGGTCGCCAGCGTATTCTTCACCCGATGGTCGAGCTCGGCCATCATGATGCTCCGGTGTTGCTCCAATTCGATTTGCTCGCGGTTGTCGCGCGCGATGATGGAGACGCCGTTGACATCCCCGGCCACACCATAGACCGGCGACACGGTGACGACGATATCCGCGACGGAACCATCCTGCCGGGGAAACGACATCTCGCGCTGTGAGACGTGCTCCCCGGCCTTCGCGGCATTGAAGATCTCGCGGACTTCGTCGCGGCTCTCCGGCGAGAGCAACGGTTTGAGCGGATTGCCGATGACTGCGTCGGCCGGATAGCCGCTCAAGTACTCCGCTCCCTTGTTCCAATTGGTCACGACGCCGTCCCGGTCGAGCGCCAGCACCGCGTCCCCCGTCGACGCCACGATGGCCGCGAGGTGTGCCTGCGTTCCCTCCCGGGACTTTCGCTCTGTGATTTCGACGAAGCTCAACACCACACCGTCGACCGGATTGCCGGGACTGTGATAGGGGCGAACCCGCATCAAGAACACATGGTCCGAAGTAAAAACCTCGCGCTCGACCTGCGACTGGGCCTCCAGCACGTCGCGCACGTCCTTGGCCAAGTCGATATTTTTCAGCCGGCACACCACTTCCACGATGGGTCGGCCGACATCCGATTCCCGCAAATGGAAAATCTCCGTCGCGGACGGCGTGAACATGCGCACCGCCATGCGCGAGTCCAGGAACAGCGTCGCGCCGCCGGTGTTCTCCAAAAAATTCTGGAGGTCGCTGTTGAGCTTGACCGACATGGCATTTTTGCTGGTGAGCTCGGCGTTGACGGTCTGCAACTCCTCGTTGAGCGACTGCATCTCTTCTTTCGAGACTTGCAGCTCCTCGACCGCCGCTCGCAATTCCTCGTTGACCGACTGCAACTCCTGATTCGTCGCCGTCAGGTCGGCATTCGCGCGCTCACTCTCGTCGACCGCCGCGCGCAGCCGCGCGCGCGTCGCCCGCAAATCGCGTGCAACAATCGAATCATCATCATCATCATCATCATTAGAGTTTGCCACGGGACCCAGTTCATGAAATCCGATGACGAAATGCGTCGCCTCTCCGGAATCCTGCGCGATTGGCTCGATGATCAGCCGCACCATGCCAGTCTCGCCGTTCGCCTCGTACGGCACCGCGCCGCGCATCACGCGTGTCTGAGTTTGATTCGCGACACGGAGCGCGTCGCGGATCTCGGCGCGCAATGAATGGTGAACGATATCGAAGAGCCCGTCGGTCGCCGGACCTTCGGTCGGCCCAAGAAACCGACCGGTGTGGCCCGAAAACCGGACAATCCGATATTGGGCGTCCACGACGACATAGGACGGCGCAAAACGCGCTGCCGCGCGCTGCGCAGCACGGTCCAGCGAGATCGCCGCATCGCGAGGTTGATGATTGGCGACATCCACTCTATCGGGCTGGATGTGGGCGGTGGGCATTCGCGGGATTGCGCCATGGCGCTCACGCCTGCGGAAAATGCGGTGGCGCTCGTCGAGCGCAGTGAAACAGTCCTCCTCCCGCGCGATTGATTCCGACGGCCCCAGGAGCAAGAAGCCGCCTGCGCGAAGCGCGAAATGAAACATCGGAATGATGCGCTCTTGCAATCCGACCGCCATATAGATGAGCAGATTCCGACACGATATGAAATCGAGTCGCGAAAATGAGGGATCGCGCACGATGCTGTGCTGCGAGAACACGCAGAGCTCACGGAGTTCCGGAACCACCGTGTAAACGCCCCGGTCCACCGTGAACCAGCGTCCAAGCTGCCTCGTTGTGAGTCCCTCGAGTTGCGCGCCTAGATAGGCGCCCTTCCGCGCCATGCGAATCGCAGACTCGTCGATGTCGGTTGCGAAAATCGTGATGCGTGGCGGGTCGCTCCGGCCCGCAATCGCCTCGCGGAGCAGGATGGCGATCGAGTAGGCCTCTTCGCCCGTGGCGCAGCCGGGAACCCAGACTCGGATTTCGCGTTTCTTGACCAACTCCGGGATGACCAGCCGGTCAAGCGCCGCGAAGGCGGTCGGATCACGAAAGAAACTCGTGACGCTGATCAGTAGGTCGCGGAACAGCAGCCCGACCTCGTCACGATCCTCATTCAGCTTCGTGAGGTATGCGGTCGCATCATGGATACCGTGAAGTTGCATGCGCCGCTGTATGCGCCGCGCGATGGACCCCTCTTTGTACTGGCTGAAGTCGTGTCCGAGTCGAAGGTCGATGATGCGGCAGATTTCGGGGATTTGCTCGAGCACATCGGCTCGCGCGCCGTCTTTGGCCTTGGACGGTCGCACCGCTTCCAGATGTTGCTCGTAGTCCACCAATCTTCCCGCGATTTCGTCGACCGGAAGCACGTGGTCGACCAGACCGGTCTCGAACGCGCTCCAGGGCATCCCGGGCATCGGGTCCGAGTCATGGGCTTCCGCCTGTGCGAAGGTGATTCCGCCATGGCTCTTCACCGCGGCAAGGCCGAGGGCACCGTCGCTGCCAAAACCCGACAGGATGATGGCCACCGCGTGCTCACCGTGCCCCTCTGCGAGCGAGATAAGAAACGCGTCGATTGGTGCGGTGTCCACGCGCGGTTTGGCGACCCGCAGCCGGGTCTCCTCGACGGTCATCGTCGAGTCGGGTGGAATCACGTAAATTGAGTTCGCCGCGAGTTCCAGGCCATCGCTGGCGTCGACCACGGGCATTTTCGTCTCCGCGCCGATCAGCTCCGCGAGTGCGCTGGGGTGCTCCGGCGACAGGTGCTGTACCAGCACGAAGGCCATGCCGGTGTCCGGTGGGATATGACGGAAGAAGTCCGTATAGGCGGCGAGGCCGCCCGCCGACGCGCCGATGCCGACCACCAGCCTCGGGGTACCTTGTCGGACGACTCCGTTGGAATCAGACATTGGCATAAAGTGAACTTCTGCCTGCCGGAAAACAAGTGCTTACCGCAATTCGACCGGGTGCGGATACGAGAACGGCGCCGCACGAATTCGTCGAGTGGGCCGCGAGCCCTCCTCGCGGTTGACGCCGCCGACCCCACGGGGCATGCTCACCAAAATTCACTACTATGTGTTCGATGCCACATATAAAAGCCGCAGGACTAGGAGGTCCCATGAAATTGAAGTTACTAGCGTGCGCGATGGCGGGCGCCGTATTGGTAGGCTGCTCGTCGCCCGGTGCGATTATCCGCATGCCTGCGGTGCCATCGGGTCAGGTGGATTCAGTGCGCTTTCACGTTGTCACGCCGACCACCGATTCCTTGTCAGACAACGTCGTTCAAAGCCGCGCCTTTCCTATTCCGATAGGCAGCTCAGTGGTTATTGCGGTACCCGATTCCGTGGTGACCCAGCGAGCTGAGAACCAAGCCGGTGGCGATTTCCGTACCGATGGCTTCTTCAACGTCGCAGAACAGCAAATCGAACGCAGTTTGCTGCGTAACGGCTTCCAAGTTAAAGATCGCTCGAAGTTTGAAGCGATTTTGCGCGACCAGCGCGACCGTCGTAACCGTGAGATTTCTGGCGGTTATGCGACCACAGGTTTCGATTTACGCGACTTTGACCCAGCCTGTCATCCGATTTTGACGCAATTAGAAGAGCGTTTTAACCGCAACGCTATCAGTGCAGCGGATTACGCGGCTGAATTGGAAGGCTTGCGCGCGAAGTGTCGGGTGGGCGCGGCCACTCGGAATCGCGCAGAAGGCGAACAAGAACTGACGGATATTTCTGAAGTAATTCGTGCTGCGAGCGCCAGCGACGTGCAAGCGGACTACGTTTTGCAAATCCATGAGTTCAA
>CAYXYM010000007.1:0-2654 GCA_964469285.1 uncultured Gammaproteobacteria bacterium
ACGCTGCGGGTGTGGGCCTCGGGCGTACACACGCGCGCGAAGGCCGCTGGCGCGAAGCGCACCGCCGCCCTGCCCGCCCAGAGCATCTGACGGCACCGCTGTAGATTTCCTTGGTGGCGGCCTGCTGCGACGGCCGGACCATCGCGACGCCGAGAGCGTCGCTCCCACCTGTCACAGCCAACTTTGGCAGCGAGACCTCTGCCGGCCAGCGGAGCGGACGGACAACGCGCCGGGAGCGACCGAGACGGGAGTGGGTAAGCCGTTAAGGCGAAGGCGCCGCGCAAAGTAGGCGCGGTAGAGCCGGCTATCACTGGCAGCAGTCAATCAGCCGCGCAGTCGAGGGAAGCGGCAGCGGCGCGTTCGGTCCGGCCGTCGCAGCAGGCCGCCACTTATGGACGTTCCCAGGGCTCGATATCGCCAGCACGCACCCTGAACAGGGGGTGGCACTTTGGCCGCGCGAGCGACACCCAGCGTGCGTGTACCTCGGGGCTGCGTGCCGCGAGTTTTTTGAGCAGGCGCGCCCACTCAAAAGCGACTTGTCCGCGCGTCACGGCAATCGGTTCGACCTCGGCCACACGTCCTAGCTTCGACGCATCGAATCGATAGCCGCGGCTTACCGACTCCGCGTGAATCTCGGCGAGGAACGCATTGATGGCCTGGCGCGGAGATGCATGCGCGCGGAACCGGTCAAGCTGCGGGTGGTTACGGTACCCGCGCGTCTCGCCGCGCAGGACCGCCCGCGCGAGCAACGCCTCCCGCCACGCCGCGGTCAACCCCTGCGGATCGAGATAGCGCGGGTGCAGCGACCAGAGCCGCAACGCTCAGTCGTCGCCGAGCGACAGCAACGACGCGTTGCCGCCGACCGCGGCCGTATTCACCGTGAGCGTGCGCTCGGTCGCGAAGCGGTGCAGATAGTGCGGGCCGCCTGCTTTCGGGCCGGTACCCGACAGTCCCTGTCCGCCGAAGGGTTGCACACCGACCACCGCGCCAATCATGTTGCGATTGATGTAGGTG
This sequence comes from uncultured Gammaproteobacteria bacterium, assembly GCA_964469285.1. Taxonomy (GTDB): domain Bacteria; phylum Pseudomonadota; class Gammaproteobacteria; order Natronospirales; family JAIVGZ01; genus JAIVGZ01. Next base: position 1,015 of record CAYXYM010000007.1, read on the forward strand.
TTGCCGACGCGCACGCCCTTCTCAATCTTGCGCTGCGTCGCATCGATGCGCGAATGCACGCCGAGCGTGAGACCGTAACCCGTCTTGTTGATCGCATCGAGCATGCGGTCAAGCTCGTTCGCTTTCCAACGCACGATGTGGAGCACCGGCCCGAAGACCTCGCGCTCAAGTACGTCGATGCCGCTGATTTCGACCGCCATCGGCGAGAAGAAGTGACCGCTCAGGTGTTCGGGCACCGGAATCCGCTTGACGACTTTCCCCTGCGCCGCGATTTTCTCTGCGTGCGCGTTCAGGCCATCGAGCGACGGTTGGTCGATGACCGGTCCGACGTCGGTCGAGAGCTTCAAGGGGTCGCCAATCACGAGCTCGTCCATATAGCCGGACAACAGCTTGATCGTGCGGTCTGCGATGTCATCCTGCAGGCACAGCACACGCAGCGCCGAACAGCGCTGCCCTGCGCTGTTAAACGCGGATGCGACGACGTCGAGCACGACTTGCTCCGGAAGCGCGGAGCTGTCGACAAGCATCGCGTTCTGCCCACCGGTCTCGGCGATCAGCACCGCAATCTGACCGTCACGCGCGGCGAGCTGCCGGTTGATGGTCTGTGCGACCTCGGTCGAACCCGTGAATACGATGCCGGCAACGCGCAGGTCGGGTACCACCCGCTTGCCGATACGGCTGCCGGATCCCGACACGAGGTGCAGCACGTCATGAGGGATGCCGGCTTCGTGCAGCAACTCGACGGCACGCGACGCGACCAGCGTCGTCGTTTCCGCCGGCTTCGCGAGTACGGTGTTGCCGGCCGCGAGCGCTGCCGCGACTTGGCCCGTGAAGATTGCGAGCGGGAAGTTCCATGGGCTGATACACAGGAACACTCCGCGGCCATGCAGCGACAGTTCATTACGCTCGCCGGTCGGCCCGGGCATGCGTCTCGGTTCACCAAACTCCTCGCGCGCCTGCTGTGCGTAGTAGCGGAGGAAGTCGACCGCCTCACGCACCTCAGCGATGCCGTCCGGCAGCGACTTGCCCGCTTCGCGCGTGCAGAGCGCCATGAGCTCGGCGGTGTTGTCCTCAAACAGGTTCGCCGCGTGCTCGAGTATTGCCGCCCGCTTCTCGGCCGGCGTCGCATCCCAGCGCGACTGCGCGGCGTGCGCGGCGGCGAGCGCGTCGTCGAGCCCCTGCTCATCGATCGAATACGCGTGTCCGATGAGCACCGACACGTCGGCCGGATTGCGGATCTCACGCGCCTCACCGCGCTCAAGCCGTTTGCCGTTCACGATAGGCGCCGCCGTGCGCGGCCGTGCCATCGCCTTTGCCATATCGGCGGTCAGCCGCTCGACCGTCACCGGATCGTGCAGGTTAAGACCGCGCGAGTTGCGGCGCGTCGCGCCGTACAAATCCTTAGGCAGCGGAATACGCGGGTGTGGGATGCGCTCAAACGCTTCCACTTCCGCGACCGGATCGGCCGCGATCTCTGAGACCGGGATGCGTTCGTCGGAAATTCGGTTGACGAACGATGAGTTCGCGCCATTCTCGAGTAACCGCCGCACCAGGTACGGCAGCAGGTCCTCGTGGCTGCCGACCGGCGCATAAACGCGGCACGCGACGCCGAATCCAGTGTCGCCGATAATTTGTCCGTA
>CAYXYM010000008.1:0-5025 GCA_964469285.1 uncultured Gammaproteobacteria bacterium
GATTGCGCGCGCGCTGCTCAAGGACGCGCCGATCCTGATTCTCGACGAGGCGACCTCCGCGCTGGATACGGAATCCGAGCGGCACATCCAATCCGCACTCGAGAATTTGATGCGCTCACGCACGACGCTCGTCATCGCACACCGACTCTCGACGGTGGAAAGCGCCGACCGCATCGTCGTCCTCGATGCCGGCCGGATTGCGGAGGTCGGCACGCACACGGACTTGATAGCGCGCGACGGGGCGTACGCGTCGCTGTACCGGATGCAGTTCAGCGACAGCTGATGGAACGCCGCGCGCGACTTGAGGCGTGGCTGAACCGGCGCTGGTACGGACGGCGACCGATCTGGTGGTTGCTCCCGCTGTCGGCGTTGTATCTCTTCGTGGCCACCGCGCGCAGGATCTTGACACCCCGCGCGTCGATTGGCGTGCCGGTCGTCGTCGTCGGGAACCTAACCGCGGGAGGTAGCGGCAAGACACCGGTGGTGCTCGCGCTCGCTGGCGCATTGCGCGATCGCGGCTTCACGCCGGGCATCGTCAGCCGTGGCTACGGCGCGCGCGTGCCGGGCATCCGCGTGCTGCGAGACGGTGATTCTGCCGACGCGGTCGGGGACGAGCCGGCGCTGATGGCGCAGCGGGGTATCGCGCCCGTCGCAATTGGTGCCGACCGCGTCAGGGCGGCGCGGACCTTGCTCGCGGCGAGACCTGAGGTCGACGTGGTGATTTCGGATGACGGCCTGCAACACTACCGCCTCGCGCGCGCGGTCGAAGTTGTCGTGGTAGACGGCGTTCGCGCTTTCGGCAACGGCGCATTGATTCCTGCGGGGCCGCTTCGGGAACGGACGTCACGCCTGCGCCGTACGGATGTCGTACTCGTCAACGGGGCGGATACGCGCGAACATACGCCGTACCGTGTTTCGGCCGGTGACGCCGTACCGCTGTCCGGGACGTCCCCGCGACGCCCGCTCGCGACCTTCCGCGGCAGCCGCGTGCATGCGGTGGCGGGCATCGGCGATCCGCGTCGCTTCTTCAACATGCTGGCGCGGCTGGGAATCTTCGTGATTCCTCATCCGTTCCCGGATCACCACCGCTACCGCGCAGGCGATTTGGATTTCGACCCGCCCCTGCCGATCCTAATGACCGAAAAGGATGCGGTAAAATGCTCGGCATTCGCCGGCCCGGACCGGTGGTTCGTGCCAATCCGTGCCGAACTGCCGGTCGCCGTGGTCGACCTCATCCAGCAGCGGTTGATGACGGAGTGAGATGAACCCAAAATTGCTCGATATCCTCGCGTGCCCGCTGTGCAAGTCGCCATTGCGATATGACAAGGGCGCCGCGGAGCTCGTGTGCAATGCCGACCGGCTTGCGTATCCCATTCGCGGCGGTGTGCCGATTTTGCTTGAGGCCGAAGCGCGAACCGTTCCGCTGGACGACCCGCGATGAGTTTTCGCGTTGTCATTCCGGCGCGCTGGGGTTCCAAGCGCCTCCCGGGGAAAATGCTGCTTGAGCTCGCCGGCCGACCGCTGCTCGCGTGGGTCTGGCAGGTCGCGCAGGAGAGCGGTGCGGATGAGGTGATTGTCGCAACGGACGATGACCGAATCCGCAGGTCGGCGGAGCGGTTCGGCGCGCGCGTGAGCATGACGCGCGCGGACCACGCGTCGGGTACCGATCGCGTGTGCGAGGTCGCCGAAGCGCTCGGGTGGCCCGACGACGCCGTCGTCGTGAACCTGCAAGGGGACGAACCGCTGATTCCACCCGAACTGGTCGAGCAGGTCGCAATGACGCTATTGGCCGACCCGGAAGCGGGAATTGCGACGCTCGCGACGCCGGTGTCCTCTCTTGCGGAGGCGCGCAATCCAAACGTGGTGAAGGTGGTGCGCGATGCGTCCGAACGCGCGTTGTATTTCAGCCGTGCGCCGATTCCGTTTTACCGTGACGGCGGCGGACCGGAGGGCATGCTGCGACACATTGGGCTATACGCGTACCGGGTCAAGGCGCTAAAGCGGCTCGCGGCGCTACCGACGGCGCCGCTCGAAGACGCCGAAAAGCTTGAGCAACTGCGCGCGCTGTTCAACGGCATCCCAATCGCCGTCGCGCGCGCATCGTGCACGGCACCCGGTGGCGTCGATACCGCCGAAGATCTTGCGCGGGTGCGGGAGCTCGTCGGGTGAGCCAGCGCTCGGTCCTCTTCGTCTGCATGGGGAATATTTGCCGTTCGCCGACTGCGGAGGGCGTATTCCGCAAGCTCGCGGAGGACCGCGGCGTGGCGGACCGGTTCGTGATCGACTCGGCGGGAACGCATGATTACCACGTCGGCGCGGCGCCCGATAAGCGTGCCGTCGCAGCGGCACAGCGGCGGGGCGTAGACCTTTCGGCGCTGTGCGCGCGCCAAGTCACGAAAGATGACTTCACGCGTTTCGACCTGGTGCTCGTGATGGACGACCACAATTACGAACAGCTCGCGACCGACTGCCCGCCGGCACACCGCCGGAAACTCCGCTTGTTCATGGACTACGCGCCGCACACCGGGCGGCGCGCTGTGCCCGACCCGTATTACGGCGGCGCTAATGCGTTTGAGGAAGTGCTCGATCTCGTCGAACAGGCCGCTGAGGGCCTGCTCGACGATTTGCTGAAAGACTGACGCGCCTCAGTCGTTCGATTCGGGCTTCGGCGGGGATTGGGGCGCGTCGTTCATCGGCAGGGACGCCTGTACCGGCGCAGGCCGCGTATCGCGATTGCCGTCGGCGTCTTGCCCGCCAGTGTCGCCAACGTTGCCATTCCCATCCGTGCTCGCGCTGCGCTCGCCGCCCTGGCCGCCGCGCCGGCGTCGCCGCCCACCACGCCGACCGCGCCGACCGCGATTCGCGCCTTCTGCCGATGGCGCGCCGTCGCTGTTCGGGGTTGCTGGCGCCGATGCGCTCTCCGGTGCCTTCTCTGGTGCCGCGACGGTGGCCGCCGCAGGGGTGGCGTCTGGCTTCGGCTTCGCGGCCTTCGGGCTCTCGCGTTTCGGCTTGCGTGGCTGGTCGCGTTTCGGGCCGCGCTCGCTACGCTCATTCCGGTCGCGACGCCCACGCGGCTCGTTGCGCTTCGCGTTGCTTGAGGACGACGCGCGCTTGCGGTCACGCGACTCGGTGGCCTTTTTCGCCGGCTCGGGGGCTGGCGCGAAGAAGTAGCGCCATAGACGCACGAACAGCCCCGGCGTGGCAGCGCCGGTCGCAGTCGCGAACGGAACCGGGTGCGCGCCGCGCGGAATCGATTGCACTGCAGGGGCGGCCTGTAGCGTTGTCGACGCTTCTTCGCCCGGCATCGAGACAGGTTCTGGCGCCGATGCGAGCGCGTAACTCGCCGCGCCGCCCTGCAGCCGGATTTCTTCTTCGCGCTGACGCACAATCTCGAAACGCGGTGTCTGGAAATGCTCGTTCGGCAGCACCATGATTGCGACGCCGTGGCGCGCCTCGAGCGTCGCCATTGCGGCGCGTTTCTCGTTAACGAGGAACGTCGCGACTTCCACGGGGACCTGCGCGATCACTCGCCCAGTCTTCTCCTTCATCGCATCTTCTTCGACGAGGCGCAGTACGGATAGCGCAAGCGATTCGACACCGCGAATCGTGCCTTGGCCGTCGCACCGCGGGCAGGTGATGTGGCTCGACTCGCCGAGCGACGGACGCAGGCGCTGGCGCGACATCTCGAGTAACCCAAAGCGGGAAATTCGACCGATTTGCACGCGCGCGCGGTCGTGCTCGAGCGCATCGCGGAGTCGATCCTCGACCGCACGCTGGTTTCGAGATGGTTCCATGTCGATGAAATCAATCACGATTAGGCCACCGAGGTCGCGCAGGCGCAGTTGGCGCGCAACCTCGTCCGCGGCTTCAAGGTTCGTGTTCAGCGCGGTCTCTTCGATATCCGCGCCGCGCGTCGCGCGGGCCGAGTTGATATCGATGGAAACGAGCGCCTCGGTATGGTCGATTACGAGGGCGCCACCCGACGGCAGCCGGACTTCACGCGCAAACGCGGATTCAATCTGACTCTCAATCTGGTAGCGCGAGAACAGTGGGACGGGGTCTTCGTACAGTTTCAGGCGCGACAGCTGCTGCGGCATGACCTGTTCGACGAATTCACGCGCCTGCGCAAACGTCGCCGAGTCGTCGACGAGCACCTCGCCGATGTCGCCGCGCAACCCATCACGCAGCGCGCGGATGATTGCATTGCTCTCCTGGTGCACAAGGAATGGCGCGCGCTGGCCACCGGCCGCGTCGTCAATCTCCTTCCAGAGGCGCACGAGCCAGTCGAGGTCCCACTGCAGTTCCTCGGCGCCTCGGCCGACGCCGGCAGTCCGGATGATGACGCCCATGCCGTCCGGCATGTCGAGCTGCGCCAGTGCTTCGCGGAGTTCGGCGCGATCTTCGCCGTCGATACGGCGGGAAACGCCGCCGGCGCGTGGATTGTTCGGCATGAGGACCAAGAAACGGCCTGCGAGGCTGATGTAGGTCGTGAGCGCCGCGCCCTTGTTACCGCGCTCCTCTTTTTCGACCTGAATCAAGATTTCCGTGCCTTCGGCGACGAGGTCGCGGATGCCGGTCTTGCCGGATTCCTCTGCGCCGGATCGAAAGTAGCTGCGGGCGATTTCCTTCAGCGGCAGGAAGCCGTGACGCTCGGACCCGTAATCGACGAATGCCGCCTCGAGACTGGGTTCGACGCGCGTGATGCGCGCCTTGTAGATGTTGCCTTTCTTCTGTTCGCGGGATCGGCTTTCGATGTCGAGGTCGTAAAGCTTCTGGCCGTCGACCATTGCCACGCGCAGCTCTTCGGCCTGCGTGGCATTTATCAGCATGCGTTTCATTTTGTGTACTCACTGGCGCTCAACCTGCCAGTTGCGAGTCACGACGCGCCGGGGGATCGGATTGTCTGCGTTGCGCGCATCGCGCAGCCGCGGGAAGCCGGGCCGTGGGCGTTTATGGCGCGTCGTGACCATGCAACCGCATGGGAGCGCAAATCAATAGGGTGCCCGGTCGGGTAATATACAGGCA
>CAYXYM010000009.1:0-11849 GCA_964469285.1 uncultured Gammaproteobacteria bacterium
AATCCGTCAGCCGAACAAGCCCAGCTGATCGCCGGTCTGCGCCGGCGGTGCGAACAGGTCGGTGCGAAGCGGCGTGCGTGCACGGTTCAACCCGCGCCTGCGGCACGCGGCGCGGAAACGCGCGCCGATGAGGTCGGCGAACGGACCCTCACCGCGCATCCGTGAACCGAAGCGTGGGTCGTTGTCGCGTCCGCCCCGCATTTGGTTGACCAAGCTCATCACGTGCCCGGCGCGCTGCGGATAGTGCTCGTCGAGCCACGCGCGGAACAGGTCCTTCACCTCGTACGGGAGCCGCAGCATCACATAGCCCGCCGTGCGCGCGCCCGCATCCGCCGCCGCTTCAAGAATGTGCTCGAGTTCGTGATCGGTAATCGCAGGAATCACCGGCGCGACCATCACCCCGGTCGGAACCCCGGCATCGGCAAGCAACCGCATCGCGCGCAGCCTGGCCTGAGGACCTGCCGCACGCGGTTCGAGCGTGCGTTTGATCTCGGGGTCAAGCGAAGTCACCGAGAACATCACCTGCACGAGATCGTCGAGCGCGAGGTCCGCGAGCAGGTCGAGATCGCGCGTCACGAGCGAATGTTTGGTGACGATCGCGACCGGGTGGCGGAACTCGCGCATCACTTCTAGGCACGCGCGCGTGATACCGAACTTGCGCTCAATCGGTTGGTAGCCGTCCGTGTTGATGCCGAGCGCAATTGGCGTCGGTCGATAGCCGGGTTTCCGGAACGCATCACGCAACAGTTGGGCGGCGTTCGGTTTGTAAAAGAGCTTCGTCTCGAAGTCGATGCCGGGCGACAGGTCCATGTACGCGTGGCTGGGGCGGGCGAAGCAGTAAATACAGCCGCTCTCGCAGCCTCGGTACGGGTTCACCGACGCGGAGAAGCCGACATCAGGGGAGTTGTTGCGACTGATGATCGTGCGCGCCGAATCCGCCTGGACGACCGTTTCGAGCGAAGGCAACGGCTCGTCGAGAACACCCCAGCCGTCGTCGTCACGCGTGTGCGCAGCGCGCGCGAAGCGACCTTCTAGGTTCAGGGTGGCGCCGCGTCCTTTCATTCCGCTACTGTATATCCGAACAGTAGTCCGTGTCGATCAATCGAAGCGCCAGACCTCCATCGCCAGCACGCCGTACTCGAACCCGCGAAACAGCGGCGTGGCGGCGGCGTCGGTTCCGCCGGCGCCGAGCGCGACGAACAGTGGCAGCAAATGCTCGGGCGTCGGATGGTTGTCGCGCGCGGCGGGTCCCTGGGTCTCCCAGGCGCACAGTGTGTCGTAATCACCAGCTGAAAGGCCGTCAGCTATCCATTCTGCAAACTCCGGGTAAGGCGATTGCGCGGGCGCATTCACCGCCTGACCGCGAAAGGCCCGCAGGTTATGGGTGATCCCACCGCTGCCGACAACCAGCACGCCGTTCGCCCGTAGCGGCGCAAGCGCCTGGCCCAGACGGTGATGATCGGCGGCCGAGCCACCCGCGAGCAGTGACATCTGGACGACGGGCACGTCGGCGTCGGGCCACGCGAGCGATAGCGGCACCCACGCGCCGTGGTCAAGCCCGCGCTCCGTATCGACGTCGGCGTCCCAGCCAGCGGCGCGCAACCGGCTCGCGACATCCGCGGCGAGCGTCGGGTCGCCGGGCGCCGGGTATTGCAGTGCCTCAAGCGCTGGCCCGAAACCGCGGAAATCATGGATCGTCTCGGGGTGCGCCGCGCCCGTGACCGCCGGCCGCGCTCGCTCCCAATGCGCAGAGGCAATCACAATCGCGCGTGGCGCGGGGACCGCATCGGCGAGCGTGCGCAGGAAACGGTGTGCCGGTGTTGCTTCGAGCGCGAGCGTCGGCGCGCCATGGGAAACGAATAGCGATGGAATCATGTGTCTTCCTCCTGCGCCGACGCGCCGATGTTCAACAATAGCGCGACGCCGCCGAGCACGAGGCCCATCGCGACGAAGCCGGCGACGCCGAGCCGCTCACCCGCAAAGGCCATGCCGAGCATGAGTGCAACGATGGGGTTCACATACGCGTAACTGGTCGCGACGGTCGGCTTTACATTTGCGACGAGCCACACATACGCGCTGAACGCGACGATGCTGCCGAACACGATCAGATAGGCGACGGCGAGGACGGCTTTGAGCGATGGGGTCACCGCGAGTTCTTCGCCGCGCAGCAGGCTGAGGCCCAGCAACCACACCCCTGCGGCCAGCATCTGCGTCGCGGCGTTCATCGGGCCCGGCGCGATGTCGATTCGCCGGCTGAACAGCGAGCCGAATGCCCAGCTCGCGGACGCGGTAATCAGCACCAGCGCCATCCACGGGTTCGCGACGAAGTCGCCCTCAAGGTTCAGGAGCACAATGCCGAGAAAGCCGATTGCGAGCCCGAGCCATTCCAGACCGCGTGGCCAGCGGCCCCACAGCCCCGCGAACAACGCCGCCCATAACGGCAAGGTCGCGACCATCGTCGCGGCGAGCGCCGAACCGACCGACTGCTGTGCGTACACGACGCCGCCGTTGCCGACGGTGAGTAGGAGCAGGCCCAGCAGCGCCGCGGACCCCCATTGGCGCATCGTCGGCGCGGGCGTGCCGGTTGCGCGCAACCAGCCGTAGAACAACAGGCCCGCAATGGCAAATCGCAGGCCCGCGAAAAAGAACGGTGGGAAACTCTCGAGTGCAAAGCGGATTGCGAGATAGGTCGAGCCCCAGACGAGATAGACCGTCAGCAACGCGACCAGGACCGCGGGCGACTTCAGCGGCAAGGTGTCAGTCGCCGAACTCAGTCACGCGGCCATCGGGCCGTAACGCTGCGATGTACCGATGCGGGCCATGCTCGGTGAGCGTGTACCGCAACCGTTTCCGACGTTGCTCGCCCGCGAAAAGCGCGAATAACGGCCGGGCGGCGCGCCACAACCCACTCATCTGGCGCGTCGCTTCAAGACTGCTCTGCCATACGCCATCCACAAAGCGGTATTCGGCACCAAAATGCTCAAGGCGCCCCCACGACGCGAGCGGCAGCGCCGGTATCGGATCGCGCGGCAATACGTGGCGGACGAATTTCGCCGCGACCGGCGCTGCGCCCTCCGGGAGCGGACCGCCCGCCGTGAGCGGCTGACCGAACGTGTAGACCGCGCGCATCCGGTCCGCAATCGCCGCGTCTTCGAGTGTCAGCGCGAACAGCGATGCAAGCGCCCCGCCGAGACTGTGCCCCGTTACGTACAACGCCTGCATCGGATGCTCGGTTCGCGCATCGGGGTTATCGATAGTGCGCCCATCCAACGCGAGTTGCAGATGCGCCATTACCTCGAGTCGGACCGCGCGCAGGTTTCGCAGAAAACCGGAGTGAACGCGCAGTGGTGCGCCCGCGAGCGTGACCGACTCGTCGCCGACATCGGCGTCCGCGAGCCAGCTGCCGACGTTTGCGAGTTCGGTTCCACGGAAAGCGAGAATCACCACGCGCCCACAACCACTCTGAATCAGGTACGCGGTGGAAAAGATATACATCGCGTCGACGACCTGTGCCAAGCGGACGCAGCGGCTGCCTGCGAGACCGAGCCTGCCCGCCATCTGCGCAACAGTCGGCGCATCGGCATACGCATAGCCTGAGCAAACGCCGAGCGCGTGCGCGACCGTCGCGTCGCGACCGTCGACTCCGCCGGCGTGCGCGTACAGCAACGCGTCGGTGAGCGACTCGTGGATCGGGAAAGGCGAGCGAACCGGGCCCGCCGTCGCGCGCTCAATCAGCATTGTATTCGCGGCCGAGGAGCGCCGGGACGAACACGTCCAGCGCCGCCTTCAGCGCGTCACGGTCGAGGTTCGGCTCGCGTGCCTCGCGCACGCGCAGCCCTTCGACAAAGCATTGCAGCGCGAGTGCCTGCGCGGAGGCGTCGACTTTCATGCAGCCATGGCTGCGCTGCAGCCATGCGCACAGGTCGGCGCGCAGCGCGACGTCGAATTCGTGCAATGCCGTGGCGACGGCCTCATCGCGCGTCGCTTCGGCCGACATTTCGAGAAACAACGCTGGGCTTAGACCATGCGCGCGACGCGCACACCGATTGCCGAAATTGTCGGCGAGCACCGCCGCAAGGTCGCACGGCCACTCGAGTTCAGCGATTTCCGCCCGCAGCATCGCGAGCTGCCGCTCGATGATGGCGACAATAATTTCATTTTTCGAGGCGAAGTAACGATAGATCAACCCTGCGCTCATCTCGGCGGTCGCGGCGATACTCGCCATACTCGCGGAGTGGAAGCCGTGCTCTATGAAACAGGCCTGCGCGGCGTTGAGAATCCGATCGCGCTGCAGATCTGCCTTGCCGGCGGCCACGCTCAGTTGCTCCAGCCGCCGGCGAGCGCACGGTACAAAGAAACGCGGTTGAACTGCTCCGCGAGTTGCACGCCAACGAGCCCCTGTTGCGCCGTGTACAGCGTTCGCTGCGCGTCGAGCAAGCTCAGATAGCTGTCCTGGCCCGCGTCGTAGCGTGCTTTCGACAGTTCATACACGCGGTTCGCTGACTCGAGCAGCGCGCGTTGCGCCGCGTGCTGCTCGGCGAGCGTACCCGTGAGCGCGAGTGCGTCCGCGGTATCGCGGAACGCTGCCTGGATTGCCTGCTCGTAGCGCGCAAGCGCGATATCGCGGTCAGCATTTGCGACGCCGAGGTTTCCGCGCAAACGCCCAGCCTGGAAAATCGGAATTTCGATGCTCGGCACGAAGCGCCATCCGTAACTGCCGCTCTCGAACAGACCGTCGAGGTCAGCGCTCGCGGAGCCGATGCTGCCCGTGAGTGAGATGGACGGAAAGAACGCGGCGCGCGCTGCACCGACGTTCGCGCTCGCGGCGCGCAAGCGCCGCTCCGCAGCGCGCAGGTCAGGCCGCCGCAGCAGGACATCGGACGGCACGCCTGCCGGCAGCGGTGCGAGTCCGGAGACCTGTGGGTCGAAGGCGTCCGGCAACAGCGCTTCGTCAAATGGCGCACCGACCAGCAGTCGGAGCGCATTCTCGTCCTGCGCGACCTGGCCAGCAAATCGTGCGGCATCCGCGCGCGCCGTTTCAACGACGGTGCGTGCGCGTGCGAGGTCAAGCGCAGACACCGCGCCAAGTTCATGGCGACGCTCGGTGAGATTGAGCGTTTCCTCGTGGGTCGCAAGCGCCGCCCCGGCGATGCGCAATAATTCACGGTCGGCGGCGAGCGTCAGGTAGGCGCCAGCGACGTCCGAGATCAGCACGAGTTCCACCGCGTGCTGCGCGTCTTCTGTCGCAAGGTATTGTTCGAGCGCCGCGCGGCTAAGATTCCGCACGCGGCCGAACAGATCAAGCTCGAACGCCGCGCCGAGGTCGGCGGAATACGCCTCGTCGACCGGCTGGTTGTCGCCACCGACGCGCGTCATCGCCGCGGTCACGCCAAGCGACGGCACGCGGTCCGCGCGCTGGATGCGATACAGCGAGCGCGCACGCTCGACGTCCAGCACCGCGACGCGCAGGTCACGGTTGCTGTCCAGCGCTGCCGCAATCAATGCCTCAAGCTTGTCGTCCGCGAAGAAGTCGCGCCACGGAACGTCCACGACCATGGCCTCGCCGGCGGCGGTCTCGCCGACGGGCCAAGCGTCGGGCAGGCCCGGCTCCGCATCCGGCACGGACGGCGCGTAAATTGCGCAACCCGAAAGGAGCAGCACGCCGATTGCGAAGACCTTACGCATGGGCCTTCTCCTTGCGGCCGAACAGGCGTTGCACCACCACGAAGAACAACGGGACGAAGAACAGCCCCAGGAACGCGCCGGCAATCATTCCGCCGAGCACGCCGGTTCCGATTGCGCGCTGCGCACCCGAGCCGGCGCCACTTGCGAGCGCGAGTGGCAATACGCCCATACCGAACGCAAGCGACGTCATCAAAATCGGGCGCAGCCGGTCACGGATTGCCTGCATGGTCGCCGCGATGAGCTCCATGCCCTGCTCCATGTAGTCCTTCGCGAACGCGATGATCATAATCGCGTTCTTGCTCGTCAGTCCGACGGTGGTGAGCATCGCGACCTGGAAGTACACGTCGCGTTCGAGCCCGCGCAGCGACGCCGCGAGCGCGATGCCGAGAATGCCGAGCGGCGCCACCATCAGCACGGATGTCGGGATCGTCCAGCTCTCGTACAGCGCCGCGAGGCACAGAAACACGATGAGCAGCGACAGCGTATAGAGTAGCGGTGTCTGCGCACCGGCCTGGCGCTCCTGGTAGGACAGCCCGGTCCATGCGACGCCGACGCCCGCAGGTAGCTGCGCAACCAAGCGTTCGACCTCGGCCATCGCCTCGCCGGAGCTCACGCCGGGCGCGGCTTCGCCGTTCATCTGCATCGCAGGCACGCCGTTGTAGCGCTCGAGGCGCGGCGACCCGTATTCCCAGTGCGACGATGCGAACGCGCTGAACGGCACCATCTCGCCCTGTTCGTTGCGCACCGACCACAGCTTGAAGTCATCCGGGGACATCCGATAGGGCGCATCGGCCTGCACGAATACGCGCTTCACGCGCCCGCGGTCGATGAAGTCATCGATGTATTGGCCGCCCCACGCCGCCTGCAGCGTCGAGTTGATGGCTGACATCGACAGTCCGAGCGCAGCCGCCCGCTCGACGTCGATGTCGATCTTGAGCTGCGGCGTGTCTTCCTGTCCGTTCGGTCGGACGTTCATGAGTAACGGATTCTGCATCGCGCCGCCGAGAAACTGGTTGCGCGCGGCCATCAGCGTGGCGTGGCCGAGTCCTTGGTTGTCGGTGAGGTAAAACACGAAACCACCCGAAGTGCCGAGTTCGGGCATTGCGGGTGGCGCGAACGCGAACACCATCGCGTCGCGAATCTGGCCGAACGCCATCATCGCGCGCATCGCGACCGCGTTCACGTGCATTTCATCAGACGTGCGCTCGCTCCAGTCCTTGAGCTTGATGAACGCCATCGCCGTGTTCTGACCGGTGCCCGCGAAGCTGAATCCCTGAACCGTGAACAGCGACTCGACCGCCGACTCATCGTCGATGAAGTGGTCCTCGAGCGCGTAGACCGCCTCCATCGTGCGCTCTTGCGTCGAGCCGACGGGGCCTTGCACCATCGCGAACAGCGTGCCCTGGTCCTCGGCCGGCAGGAACGAACTCGGTAAGCGCAGGAAGAGCACTGCCATCACGACGGCCATCACCCCGAACACGGCCATCGCACGACCACTACGCGTGAGCATTGTGCGCACGACGCCACGGTACTTCTCGGCGCTGCGATCGAAGCCGCGGTTGAACCAGCGAAAGAAGCCTTTCTCGCCGTGATGCTCGCCTTTCTTCAGCGGCTTCAGCATGGTCGCGCACAGCGCCGGTGTCAGCACAATCGCGATCAGCACCGACAGCGCCATCGCGGAGACGATGGTGGCGGAGAACTGGCGGTAGATGACGCCGGTCGCACCGCCAAGAAACGCCATCGGTACGAACACTGCCGATAGCACGAGACCGATCGCGACCAGCGCACTGGTGATCTGCCGCATCGACTTGCGCGTCGCTTCGACCGGCGACAAACCTTCCTCGCTCATCACGCGCTCGACGTTCTCGACGACGACAATCGCGTCGTCGACGAGCAAGCCGATCGCGAGCACCATCGCGAACATCGTGAGCATGTTTACGGACAGTCCAAGCACGGAAAGAATGCCGAGCGTACCGAGCAACACGATCGGAACAGCGATGGTTGGAATCAGCGTCGCACGGAAATTCTGCAAAAACAGGAACATCACAAGAAATACGAGCACGATGGCTTCAAGCAGGATCGAGATCACGTTCTTGATCGCGACGCGCACGAACGGCGTTGTCTCAAACGGGATGACCGCTTTCAGGCCGGCAGGGAACGTCGCCTCGAGTTCCTTGAGCCGTGCTTCGACGGCCGTTGCGGTGTCGAGCGCGTTCGCGCCCGTCGCCATCATGATCGCGAGGCCGCTTGCCGGCTGCCGATTGAAGCGCGTGTCAAAACCGTAGGTCTCGGAGCCGAGCTCGACGCGCGCGACATCCTCGAGGCGCAGTACTGAGCCGTCCGCGTTACTGCGGACGATGATGTCGCGGAACTGGTCTGCATTCTGCAGGCGTCCCTGCGCGGTGATGGTTGCGCTGAGCTGCGTGCCCTCGACCGCCGGTGTGCCGCCAAGCTGGCCGACAGCAACCTGCTGGTTTTGCGCCTGAATCGCGCCGATGATGTCAGACGGGGCGAGCCGATAAGTGTCGAGCTTGTTCGGGTCGAGCCAGATGCGCATCGCGTACTGCGAGCCGAAGTTCTGGATGTTGCCGACACCCGGGACGCGACTGATTGGGTCGACGACATTTGCGGACACGTAGTCGGCGATGTCGACTCGATCCATGCTGCCGTCCGCGGACACGAAGCCGACCACCATCAAGAAGCCCGAACTGGCTTTGCTCACGTTGACGCCCTGGCGCTGCACTTCCTGCGGCAATAGCGGCATCGCCAGTTGCAACTTGTTCTGGACCTGCACCTGCGCGATATCGGGGTCCACGGCATTGTCGAAGGTGAGCGTGACGCCCGCGCTACCGTTCGACGAACTCGTCGCGGACATGTAAAGCAGCCCGTCGAGGCCTTTCATGCTCTGCTCGATGACCTGCGTCACCGAGTCCTCCACGACTTTCGCGGAGGCGCCGGGGTAGTTCGCGTTGATGGACACCGTCGGGGGCGCAATCGCGGGGTACATCGAAACCGGTAGCGTGAACAGCGACAGCACGCCGGCGGTCATGATGATGATTGCGATCACCCACGCAAAGATCGGGCGGCCGATGAAGAATTGCGCCATCGTCAGTCCGCCTGTTGTTCGGTGGCTTGCACCGGCGCACCGGGCTGGACTTTCTGCAGGCCCTCCACAATCACGCGGTCACCGGCGGCGAGGCCGCTTTCGACCAGCCACTGGTTACCCACGGCGCGCGACACGGTGACCGGTCGTGCCTCGACCGTGTTGTCGGCCGTGACGACCATCGCGCTCGCGTTGCCCTTCGGGTCGCGCATCACCGCCTGCTGTGGAACCAGGATGCCTTCCTCACGGACCGCATTGCTGACGACCGCGCGCACGTACGTGCCGGGCATCAGTAATTTGTCGGGGTTCGGAACGACCGCGCGCAGCGCGAAACTCCCGGTCGACGGGTCGACACTCACCGCCGAGAATGTAAGTTCGCCGTCGTGCGAATAGCGCGTGCCGTCCTCAAGCAGGATGCGCACCGGCGCGCCCTCGGCGCCGCGCGCGCTGCCTGCAGCGAGCGCCTGCCGCAGCTGCAGCAACTCGCCGCTGGACTGCGTGAGGTCCACGTAAATGGGGTCGAGCTGCTGGACGGTCGTCAGTTCCTGTTCCTGATTCGCCGTGACGAGTGCGCCGGGCGTGACCATCGAGCGGCCGACCACGCCGTCGATTGGAGACTTGATTTGGCTGTATCCGAAGATGACTTCGGACCGCGCGAGTGCCGCGCGAGCGACGCCGACGTCGGCCTCGGCGAGGCGGAACGCCGCGGTCGCGTTCTCGTGTTCCTGCGCGCTGATGGCCTCGATCTTCGCGAGCTCATCGGCGCGCGCGGCCTGCAGCCGCGCCGACTCGACCGCGGCCTCCGCACGGGCGAGTGAGGCACGCGCGCTCTCCAAGTCTGCGCGGTACGTCGCGTCATCGAGCTGGTAGAGCGGCTGACCGGCCGCGACCTGCGCGCCTTCCTCGAACAACCGCTCGCGGATGATGCCGGTCACCTGGGGCCTTACTTCCGCGACACGATAAGGAGTCGTGCGGCCCGGGAGCTCGCGGCTCAACGTGACGGACTGCGCCTTGAGTGTCACGACGGTGACGGCCGGCGGCGGCATTTCCGGTGGCTGCTGGCTGTTTCCGTCGCTGCACGCGGCGACCAAAACCACCAGCGCGAGGGAGGAGTAACGGAGTAATTTCGGCATCTGAAACGCGCTCGAATCGGGGTCAGGGGCGCGTAGAATGAACGGTCATTCTCCTAATGTCAATGGGAGACCGACGCTCAAACCCACCTGCGCGCTTCGGCCCGGTGCCGGTTCGTAGTACCGCCCGTTTCCCTCGTTCACGATGACGGAGCCGACATAGTCACGATCGGCGACGTTGTTGAGCCGCGCGAATGCGCGTCCGTCCAGACGACCGGCCCGAAAGCGGCGCTCGACGCTGAGATCGAATCGGGCGTACCCGGGCGCGGCTTCGGAATTCGCATCGTCGGCCCAGACCCGGTCGACGAACCAGCCCTCCAGCACAACGTCGATACCGGTGCGCGGCGACCAGACCAATTCCGCCCACGCCGACTGGCGCGCGAGCCCGGGGATCCGGCTGCCGCTGTCGTAGCGCGCATCAAGCAGCGTGACCGCAACGGCCGTGCGCCAGCGTCGCGACAGGTCGCGCGCGAGCGAGAACTCGAGGCCGCGTCGCCGCGAGCCGGCCACGTTGCCGTACACGCTGCGCCCGCCCGAATTCGAGATCACCGCAAGCTCGTTGTCCGTATCGATCTGGAAGACCGCGGCAGACCATTCGAGTCCGTCCATATCCGCACGCACGCCGAACTCGTGGTTTCGGCTGACCGCTGGAGACAGCACGCTGTTCAGCCCACTCAGACCGTCGCTCCGATAGGCGAGCTCGGAAAACGTCGGCGTCTCAAACCCGTCGCCCGCGTTCAGGTACACGCTGAACGCCTCGCTCACTCTGTACAGCGCGCCGGCGACCGGCGCGGTATGCGCGTAGTCGAGACGCCCGCTGTCGTCGGGGTTGGTTGCGGTGATGAAGCGGTCGACCGAGTCGAAGCGGACGGCGCTGCGCCGCACGCCAAAGTGCAAGTGCCAGCGTGCCGCGGGCTGCCATTCGGCCTGCGCATACAGTGCGCGTCCGGTGACGCGGTTCCGCTCATCACGACGCAACGCGCCGACGACGCCAAGCGCCGGCCCGATGAAATTCTCGAAGCCGAGTCGGCGCTCGTCGGACACCTCGCGTTGGACGCCGGCGGTCAGCGTCGTAGCGCGACCAAATGCCGTGCCGCGCCAATGCCAGCGCGCATCGAAGCCGTGGTAATCGCGGTCAAGGTCGATCGCGCCACCGCCCTGCGTCGGCGACGCCTGCACGAACACGGGTATCGAAAGCATCTGCGTCGTACGTCGGCGGCCCGAGTACGCAAGCAGCGCGACCGACGAGCGTTCGCCGATGTCGATTTCCCCACGCGCGCCGAGCTGCGATTGCCGGACTGACTTGCGCGTGTCGAATGAAATCGCGCCCGCGCTCGCGGCGCGCCGGTCGTTTGCAAGCTGCGCGCGCGTCAGGCCCTGCGGATCCAATGCGTCAAGCGACAAGCCATTCGCGATGGCCGTGAACCTCCCATGTGCGCCGAGTGCGCCGGTGAGCAGGGCTTGGGCGCCGCGGCGGCGTGCGTCGCTATGGTCCCGGTAGCCACCGCTGTCGACGTCGGTGACGTCGAGCAGCGCAGCGCCATCGCCGACCGGTGCGTGCAACGACGCAGAAAGCCTCCGCAGCGCATCGCCGCCCGCGACCACACCGGTGCGCACGATCGGCTCAGCCGGTGCCGCCATGCTGAAGATTTCAATAACGCCGCCGGACGCATTGCCGTACAGCGCCGAAAATGGCCCACGCAGCACTTCGATGCGTTGCGCAGACTCGAGCGACACGTGCGAGACCTGGCCCTGACCGTCCGGCATGGTCGCCGGGATGCCGTCGGTGTAGAGGCGCACGCCGCGCACACCGAACGTGGAGCGCGCGCCGAATCCGCGGATGGATACCTGCAGGTCCTGCGCGGCGTTGTGCCGGTCGCGCGCCACGACGCCCGGCACGCGGTGCAGCGATTCGGCGAGGTCGATCAACG
>CAYXYM010000010.1:0-3724 GCA_964469285.1 uncultured Gammaproteobacteria bacterium
CCGCCGGCGCTCACCGAAGGCACGTCAAACATCGGACCCATGAGCCGCGCGCCGAGCGCTCGCGAGCAGCAGGCGTTCGAGCAGAAGCACGGCTACCCGATGACGATTATCGGCGTCGCGATTGACATGCTTGCGGTGTACGTGAACAAGGACAACCCGATTGAGGGCTTGTCGTTGCCACAAGTCGATGCGATTTTCTCGGCGACCCGCCGTTGTGGCGCACCGGCCGACATCACCCGCTGGGGCCAGGTTGGCCTGACCGGCGCGTGGGCGAATCGTGATTTCACGGTCTATTCGCGCAACGCGGTCTCTGGTACCTACGGCTACTTCAAGCAGCACGCGCTGTGCGACGGCGACTACAAGGCAAGCATCAACGAGCAGCCCGGTTCATCCGCGGTGGTGCAGGGCGTCACTGAGTCGGTGAACGGTATCGGCTACTCCGGCATCGGCTACCGTACCTCGGGCGTCCGTGCGATTCCGCTGTCCCGCGCACCGGGCGGCAAGCTGGTCGAGCCGTCGGCCGACAATGCTGGCTCTGGCGAGTATCCGCTTGCGCGTTTCCTGTACCTCGCGATCAACAAGCACCCGAACCGGCCGCTGCCGCCGCTTGAGCGAGAGTTCCTGAAGATGGTGCTGTCCAACCAGGGCCAGCATGTCGTCATCCGCGACGGCTACGTGCCGCTGACCCAGGCCGTGGCCAAGCGCGAGCTCGAAAAGCTCGGTCTGTAACACTCCCACCCGCCGTAACCGAGGCCCCGCACCGCGGGGCCTATTTTTTGTCATGAAACTGTCACGGAGGCTGCCTACCATACGCGGCAATGAAAGCGCGGCTCCCTACAGGCGAAGCGCGCCGGAAACGCCGGCGCTGGCGCCACGCCAAGGACCTCGGGTCCCGAATCGTGGTGGGCGCTGCCGGCATCGGCGTCGTCATCGCCCTTGCGACGATCTTCGTCTACCTGTTCTCGGAAGTCATGCCGCTGCTTCGCAGCGCGTCTGTCGAACTCGAGCACCGCTACGATGTGCCCGGGGACCCGGCCAGCGACACGGTACACCTGGCGGCCGACCGTCATGTCGAGGCGCCGTCTCGGTTCACCCGTTCCGGTGAGGTGACTTTTTACAACCCAGCCGACGGCTCGGTGCGGGCCCGGTTCCAGTTGCCGATTCCAGACGGCGTTGCGGTCACGAGCTTTGCGTCGGCCGAACTGCGCACGGGCATCGTCGCGTACGGTTTGTCGGACGGCACCGCGCTGGTCGCGCGCCATGCCTACGATCTCACGTACCCGGACGATGTCCGCCACGTGCAGCCCTACATCGACTACCCAATTGGCGAAGCGCCGGTCGTACTCGATGAGTCCGGCGCGGCCCTGAGCGCGGTCTCGGTCCAGCAAGGATTGACGGGCATCTCGGTCGCTGCGGTCACGCTCGACAATCGGATGCTGCTCGCGCGGTACGCGACGGCGGTATCGTTCATGACCGGCGAGGTCGAAGTGACGCGGACCGCGTACACATTGCCGAGCCCGCCGGGCGTCGTCGACTTCCTTTTGGTCGATGCGACCGCAAATAACCTGTTCGCGGCGGACCGCGATGGGCGGGTCACGTATTACAACATCTCGACGCCGAGCGACGCGGAAATCCGCGAGACGCGCCGCGTACTCCGTAGTCCGCAGGCAGAACTGACGGCTCTCAAATTCTTGCTCGGCACGGTGTCGCTGATTGCCGGTGGTTCAGACGGATCGGTCGCGCAGTGGATGCCGGTGCGTGACGAGAACAACCTGTACCACCTCACGCATATCCGCGACTTTGAGCGCCACAGCGGCCCGGTCACGGCCATCCAGGCGGAGCATTCGCGCAAGGGCTTCGTGACCGCGGATGCGAACGGGGAGGTCGCGATTCATTTTGCGACCTCGCACAGCACCGTGTTCCATGAGCGGCTCGCGAACGGTCCAGTACAGGCGATCGCGATTGCGCCTCAGGACGACGCGCTGATGTTCGTCGATGGCGACGGCCGACTCAACATGGCCGATCTTTGGAACGAGCATCCGGAAATCTCGTTCTCCGCGCTGTGGCAGAAAGTCTGGTACGAGGGGCGCTCGGGACCGGAATACGTGTGGCAGGCTTCGTCTGCGACCGATGAGTTCGAGCGCAAATACAGCATGGTGCCGCTGACGCTCGGAACCATCAAGGCGGCTTTCTACGCGATGCTGTTCGCGGTCCCGCTGGCGGTGTTCGGTGCGATCTACTCTGCGTACTTCATGACGCCGAAAATGCGCAGCTTTGTGAAGCCGACCATCGAAGTGATGGAAGCGCTGCCGACCGTCATCCTCGGCTTCCTCGCAGGACTGTGGCTCGCGCCTTTCGTCGAGGGCAACCTGCCGAGTGTGTTCTCCATCTTGATCCTGCTCCCAGTCAGCGTACTTGCGTTCGGTTGGGCGTGGGCACACTTGCCGCGCGGACTCCGTTACACGATTCCGGACGGGTGGGAGGCGGCGCTGCTTATTCCGCCGATTCTGCTTGTGGGTTGGTTGTCAATTGCGATGAGCCCCCTCGTTGAGCTCTGGCTTTTCGATGGCGACATGCGGCAATGGTTCACCGACGTCGGTATCACTTACGATCAACGCAACGCGCTGGTGGTCGGCATCGCGATGGGCTTCGCCGTAATACCGACCATCTTTTCGATTGCGGAGGACGCGGTCTTCACGGTGCCGAAGCACCTGACCCAGGGCTCGCTTGCGCTTGGCGCCACGCGTTGGCAGACGGTAATGCGTGTTGTATTGCTCACTGCGAGCCCAGGCATTTTCTCGGCGATCATGATCGGCCTGGGCCGCGCGGTCGGCGAGACGATGATCGTATTGATGGCGACTGGCAACAGCCCGGTCGTGAACTTCAATATTTTCGAGGGTATGCGCACGCTGTCCGCGAACATTGCGGTCGAGCTGCCCGAGACGTCCGTCGGGGGCTCGCACTTCCGCATCCTGTTTCTCGCGGCGCTACTGCTGTTCGC
Organism: uncultured Gammaproteobacteria bacterium; assembly: GCA_964469285.1. Lineage (GTDB taxonomy): Bacteria > Pseudomonadota > Gammaproteobacteria > Natronospirales > JAIVGZ01 > JAIVGZ01. Next base: position 3,002 of record CAYXYM010000010.1, read on the forward strand.
AGCCACCTTCATCCTGAACACACTCGCGGAGATCGTGCGCCAGCGGTTGCGCGCGCGGTATAGCCAGCTATGAGGCGTTGGTTCGCGAGCGGGCGTCCTTGGATCTGGTTGAACGCAGGCGCTGTCAGCGTGAGCCTGATCATGGTCGTCGGGCTGCTGATTCTCATCGCTGTGCGCGGCCTCGGTCATTTTTGGCCCGACACGCTATACCAGGCGGAATACCAGATGCCGGGCGCCGAGCCGGTGCGCGTGCTCGGCGCTATCGTAGAACAAGAGTCACGGACTGCGGTTGTGCTGCGCGAATCCGGGTTCACGGTTCCGGATGGGCTTGAATTCGCGAACCGCGTACTCATGAAGCAGGGTAACCGTGACCTCGGCCGCGACTTCGTCTGGTACCTCGAGCCGTTCCTGACGGCGATGACGACGCCGCGCGACGCGGTCACGATTGAACGCCGAGAGTGGGGTAACTTCCATGGCTACCTCACACAGGTCAAGGAAGCCGGTGACGTCGTTGCGCAGGGTGCTGACGATGCGTGGGTCGCACTGGAGCCGCGGCTCGAGCGCAGCAATCAATTGTTGCGTGATGCGCGCACGATCGAGCGCTACGAAATCGGCAACATCAACGGGCGCGTCGAGCGCGTGCGCCTCGAGCGGCGTCGCGTCGCGATCTCCGACGCACTCACGGAAATGGACAAAGCGCAGCGCTATGCTGAATTCGATGCG
>CAYXYM010000011.1:0-3249 GCA_964469285.1 uncultured Gammaproteobacteria bacterium
CAGACGAACGAGCGTTGCTGTACCGCAAAGAAGCTGACCGTTACGAAGGATTCGCCGACCTCGACAACGCCCTCGAGGCACGGCGGTTGCTGCGTACGTTCGACGAGATATGGAATCGCGCAACGCCCGACGCCGAGATGCGACGGCTGCGGCTCTAATGGTCGCCACCTTCCAGCCGCACCTGACGGTCGCGGCGGTCGTCGAGCGAAACGGGCGGTTCCTCTGCGTCGAAGAGCCAGCCGGCGACAAATCGGTCTACAACCAGCCCGCCGGCCACGTTGACGACGGCGAATCACTGGTCGACGCCGTGCGCCGCGAAACGCTGGAGGAAACCGGGTGGCTGTTCGAACCGAATGCACTGCTCGGCATTTACCGGTGGGTGAACCCCGATAGCGGCGAAACCTTCATCCGCGCGGCGTTCCGGGGCCTACTGGGCGAACAGCGGTACGACGCGCCGCCCGACGCCGAGATTGTCGCCGCGCACTGGCTGTCACGCGATGACCTGCTGGAACTGCCCCACCGTAGCCCGCTGGTCCTGCGCTGCATCGACGACTACCTCGTGGGTATCCGCCACCCGCTTGAGATACTGCAAGACCTATGAAGCCGTGACCAAACCCCTGACCATCGTCGGCCTGTCCGGCGGCGTGGACTCATCCGTCGCCGCGCTGCTGCTGCGCGACCGGGGCGAGCGCGTTGAGGGCCTGTTCATGGACAACTGGGCAGAGGACGAGGACGGGTACTGCACCGCGGCGCAGGACTTCCAGGACGCGCGACAAGTCTGCGCAGAGCTAGATATCCCGTTGCACCGCGCGAGTTTCGCCGACGAATACCGCGACCGTGTATTCGCGCATTTCCTCGACGAGTACCGGGCCGGCCGCACGCCGAACCCCGACGTGCTGTGCAACCGCGAGATCAAGTTCGGCGCATTGCTCGAATACGCGCGTCGCCTCGGCGCCGACCGCGTCGCGACCGGCCACTACGCGCGACACGATGGGGGTCGGCTGTTGAAAGCACGCGACCTTGCAAAAGACCAGAGCTACTTCCTGCACCAGGTTCCCGCCGACGCCTTGCGTCAGGCCGAGTTCCCGCTCGGCGACCTTGTGAAAGGCGATGTGCGCCGCATTGCGCGCGGCGCTGGCTTCGACAACTTCGCAAAGAAGGACTCGACCGGCATCTGTTTCATCGGTGAGCGCCCGTTTCGAGAATTCCTCGCGCGCTACCTGCCTGCGCAGCCTGGGGACATCGTCGCCGATGACGGTACGCCGCTAGGCCGTCACCAAGGCCTCATGTATTACACAATCGGTCAGCGGTCCGGCCTCGGCATCGGTGGCATCGAAGGTCGCCCCGACGAACCGTGGTTTGTCGTCGGCAAAGCCCTCGAACGGAATCAGCTCATCATCGCGCAGGGCAATGATCACCCTGCGCTGCTGTCGAACGCGCTGACCGCGGAGGCGCTGCACTGGATAAGCGCAGCACCGGTCGACGGACGAATCTGCTCCGCGAAAATCCGCTACCGGCAGGCTGACCAGCGCTGCACGCTGCGCTGGCAAGGCGACCGGTTGCGCGCAGAATTCGAAACGCCGCAGCGCGCCGTCACGCCAGGCCAATACGCCGTCTTCTACGACGGCGACGAATGCCTGGGCGGCGGCGTCATCACCGAGGCACACCGCGCATGAGCCGCCGCGAAGATCGCGCGCTCGCCCTTGCCGGCGTGTTCCAGGCCGCAAAGCTCGTGCACGAGGTCGCATGGCAGGGGGTGGCCGACGACACGGCGGTCGAGGCGACACTCGGGAGCCTGTTCCGGTTCGACGCCCCGGATACCGTCGGCATCTTTGGCGGCGTGACCTGCGCGACGATTGGATTGCGAACCCTGAGCGAACAACTGTCCGGCGAAGCGCCGCCGTCCGAAGCGCCCGTCATGCGCTACACGCTCGGGCTGTTGCACCTTGAGCGCCGCGCCGATGCCTCCGGCACCGTCTGGGAACAGCTTCGGACGGGTCTGCTCGCCGCGCAACGGCAACGCGAAGCATTCGGGACCGCGCACGAGAACACCGTGTCCGCGCTCGCGGCGCTGTACGGCGACCTGATAAGCCCCGTCGGACCGCGCATCCTCGTCGAGGGAGAAACGAACAACTTGCGCGACACGCGCAGGGCAGCACTGATTCGGGCGCTCCTGCTCGGCGGCATCCGCTCCGCAGTGCTGTGGCGACAACTCGGCGCAACGCGCTGGTCGCTGTTGTTCAGCCGCCGGCGCCTGATTGACGACGCGGAGGCGTGGCTAAACGCCCCATAGCGGGGTGATATAATGGCTGCTTTCCCCGGGAGCGACCATGGCCAGCCACGAAACCCGCAGCAAACTCACCGTCGGTGACAAGTCTTACGCCTATTTTTCGCTGCCGGCGCTGCAACCAAAGCACAATATCGACCGTCTCCCGTATTCGCTGAAAATCCTGCTCGAGAACCTGCTCCGCCATCACGATGGCGTGGACGTCACCGATGCCGATGTCGAAGCCCTGGTCGGCTGGGATCCGAAAGCAACGCCTGACAAGGAAATCTCATTCACGCCTGCGCGCGTGATTCTCCAGGACTTCACCGGCGTGCCCGCAATCGTCGACCTCGCGGCGATGCGCGACGCGATGCGCGCGCTCGGCGGCGACCCTGCAAAGATCAATCCGCTGTCGCCCGCCGAACTCGTGATCGACCACTCGGTGCAGGTTGACACTTTTGGTACCGCGAAGTCGCTGATGCAGAACACCGAAATAGAGTTCGAACGCAACAAGGAGCGCTACAGCTTCCTGCGCTGGGGTCAGAACGAGTTCACGAACTTCAAGGTCGTGCCCCCGAACACCGGAATCGTCCACCAAGTGAACATCGAATATCTTGCGCGCGTCGTGTTTGGTGACGATCGCGACGGCGAATCCGTCGCGTGGCCGGACACGCTCGTCGGCACCGACTCGCACACGACGATGGTCAACGGTCTCGGTGTGCTCGGCTGGGGCGTCGGTGGCATTGAGGCGGAAGCGGCGATGCTCGGCCAGCCGGTCACGATGCTGATTCCGCAGGTCATCGGCTTTCGCCTGAATGGCAGCCTGCCTGAGGGCTCGACGGCGACCGATCTCGTGCTCACCGTCACGCGCATGCTTCGCGACAAGGGCGTGGTCGGTAAATTCGTCGAGTTCTTCGGCGACGGCCTGAAGCACCTGCCCGTCGCGGACCGCGCGACGCTCGGCAACATGTCGCCCGAATTCG
>CAYXYM010000012.1:0-9939 GCA_964469285.1 uncultured Gammaproteobacteria bacterium
GACTTCAGGTGCGCGAGGTTCTCGAGGCGGTTCTTGGGTTGCTCACCGGAGCCCGGCGTCTTGAGGTCCATCACGATGGTGACGCGCGGATCGACGGGTGCGATATCGAGCGCCCCGCTCGTCTCGAGCGACACCGCGTGCCCGGCATCGCAGAGCGCGGCGAGCAGCGGCAGGCATTCGGGTTGGGCGAGCGGCTCGCCGCCCGTCACACATACGTGGCGAGTCCCGTAGTCGGCCACCTGCGAGAGCACATCGGCTTGCTCGAGTTTACGGCCGCCGTGGAAGGCGTACGCCGTGTCGCAATATTGGCAGCGCAGTGGGCAGCCGGTCAGACGCACGAACACGGTCGGCCAGCCGACTGCGTCCGCCTCGCCCTGCAGCGAATGGAAAATCTCGGTGATACGAAGGATTTACCGACCCTCTTGGCGCATCCGCTGCAGACGCTGCTCTGCGAGCCGCGCGATTGTCGTGCCGGGCACGCGCTGCGCAACGGCGGTCAGCGTGTTACGGGCTTCATCCCATTGCTTGAGCTCGTAATGCACGTAGCCGATCTTCAGCATCGCGTCGGGCACTTTCTGCGAGTCGGGGAACTCCGCGACTACGCGATTGAACTCGCCAAGCGCCGTCGAATAATCTCGCGTCACGTAATACGCCTCACCGAGCCAGTACTGTGCGTTGTCAACGTAACGCCCGTCGGGATACGTCTGCAGGTACTGCTGAAACGCGCCAATCGCCTGGGGGTAACGGCCTTCCTGCAACATCTTGAACGCCTGGTCATACGCGACCCGTTGCGTAACCTCGTCGCCGGCGGCCGGCGCGTCGACCGGTCCCGGGACGATGGCGGCTGCGCCTGCGGCATCGCCGGCGGGCCGCCCACCCGCCTCGATGCCCTGCAGCCTGCGATCCAGGTCGAGGTACAACTCACGCTGGCGTCGGTTCAGCGATTCGCTGTCGTTGCCAAGCCGCTCGACGTCGCCACGCAAGTCGCGCAAATCCGCCTGCAGGCGCTCGACGGTCTGGATGAGGTCGAGCATCTGCCCGCTCTCCATCCGGTTGTCGAGCCGCTGCACGTGAGACTCAAGCGCATCGACGCGCTCCGCGAGCGTGGGCCCGCTATCGGTCTGCCGCGAACCCGGGCCTGCGCAGCCTGCGACCAGCGCGGCCGCCATGATGATGGCGACGCGCATCAGCGGGCGTAAACGATCTCGACGCGGCGGTTACGCGACCACGCCTGCTCGCTCTCCCCGCGCGCGGCTGGCTTCTCTTCGCCGTACGACACGGTGGCGATTTGCCCGTCCGCGACGCCGTGGAACATGAGCATGCGGCGGACCGCCTGCGCACGGCGGTTGCCGAGTCCGATGTTGTATTCACGCGAGCCGCGCTCATCGGTGTGGCCTTCAAGCGTGATGCGCGCGTTCGGCCGGTCGGCGAGGTATTGCGCGTGCGCCTGGATAACGGCCATGAATTCAGGCTTCACGTCCGAGCGGTCGAAGTCGAAATAGATGACGCGCTGAGCGAGCACGCTTTCGGGATCGTCGAGCGGGTTCGCGCGCATGCGTTCCTGTTCGCGGACGCGTTTGGCTTCGGCGCGTGCGCGCTCGCGTTCAGCGGCGGCGCGCTCTTCGGCGGCCTGTTGTGCGGCGCGCTCGGCGTCCGGGTCTTCCTGCACCTGCTGGCGCGCCGGGCAGCCGGCGAGGAACGCGGCGGTGAGCAGCAGGATTACGGTATTGCGTACGTTAATCATGGGGCGGTCTCCATTAAAGGGTTCGGAATACAGAGGATTCTATCACCGGCCGGTGTCGGCGTACGGCGCCCACGCGGGCTCCCGCACATCGCCCTGCGCGAGTCCAAGGCGTTGCCGGACGCGGCCGTCTACGGACACGGTCGCGAGCACGCCGGTTCGGCGGTTCTCGGTCGCGTAGATGATGAGCTGACCGTTCGGGGCGAAGCTCGGCGACTCGTCCTGGCGGCCATCCGAGAGAATCCGGAACGCGCCGGATTCGAGATGGTAAAGACCGATCCGGAAGCGGCCATCGGTGCCATTCACCACCGCGAGCAGCCGCCCGTCCGGCGACAATGCGGGCCGCGAGTTGTAGTTGCCCTCGAAGGTCACGCGCTGGGCGTCGCCGCCGCCGGCTGGCGCGCGATACACCTGCGGCTGGCCGCCGCGGTCCGACGTGAAGTACACCGTGCGCCCGTCGGGTGAGAACACCGGCTCAGTATCGATTGCCGAGCCGTTCGTGATGCGGCGCAGGTCGCGCGTCTCGAGGTCGAGTGTATGGATATTGATGCGGTCGCCCTCGTTCAACGCGAGCGCCAGTCGCTTACCGTCCGCGGACCACGACGGCGCGCCGTTCACACCGTTGCCGAGCGTCGAGACGCTCTCACGCTCGCCGGTCGACGGGCGCTGCACGAACACCTCCGGCATGCCGGTCTCGAACGACACGTACGCGATGCGCTGGCCGTCCGGCGACCACGAGGGCGACATCAACGGCTCCGGCGAACGTAGCATCACCTGTTGGTTCTCGCCGTCGGCGTCGGCGACGAGCAACACGTACTCATTGATATCCGCGGTGCGCGTCGCACTTACAAACGCGATGCGCGTCGCGAACGCGCCGCGTTCGCCGGTCAGTTTCTCGTAAACCATGTCCGCGGCCATATGCGCTGCGCGGCGCAGGCCCGCGCGTGAGGTGGGAATCGAGAAGCCCAACAGCTGCTGGCCGCGGTACACGTCGAAGAGCTGGAACTGCAGCGCGAATTGGTCCGGGCCCGTCTCGCGCACGCGGCCAATGACGAGGTTGTCGACGCCGAACGCGCGCCAGTTCTGGAAGTTGACGTTCGCGGAGTCGCTCGGCCGTTCGGCCATGTCGGCCTCGGGGAATAATTTGAATCGGCCGCTGCGCGCGAGATCGGCGCCGAGCACGGCCGACGCATCGAGTGGCGGACTGCCGCTGCCGTCGTACGCGAACGGCACGACCGCAATGGGCAGCGCGCCGCTCACTCCCTGGGTGATTTCGATGCGCAGCGCCTGCGCGCCCGCAGGCAGCGCGAACAGCACCAGCAGCAATCCGGCAAACGCTTGTCTCATTTAGCCTCCTGGCCTGAAGACGAATTCTATATTCCGATTAAAGACGGACGGGTCGGGCGGCGTGGGCAGCGGCGACGCCCGCAGCACTGCATTCTCCACAGAGCGGTTCAAGAACGGATCGCCGCAGCTGTGCACGACGCGCGCCTCAATGACCTCGCCCCCCGGTATCTGCGACACCCGAACGGTGCAACTGGTTCCCGGGGGCCAGTTATCGGGCTGTGTCCAGTTCGCCTCTATTTTCGCGGTAATCGCCCGAACATACTGCGTTTGCCATCGCTGGCGCTGTGCGGCCTCGCGCTGACGCTGGGCTTCCTCTTCGACGCGGCGCTGACGCTCGAGTTCGGCCTGCCGTTGCCTTTCGGCCTCGGCGAGTTCGGCCTGACGCCGGCGTTCGGCCTCGGCCTGCCGCTCGCGCTCCGCCTGCGCCGCACGCTCCGCGGCCTCTTGCTCGCGGCGCACGCGGTCAGCCTCGGCTTGCGCGGCTTCGCGTTCGCGTTGTTCCGTGAGCGCCCGCAGTCGCTGCTCTTCCTGCCGGCGCTGCTCGACCAGGCGCTCGGCCTCGACGCGTTGCGCCTCGATTTCTTGCTCGCGCGCGCGCTCGGCTTCCTGGACGCGCTCGAGTTCGGCCTCGACGAGCGCCTCGTCGACGACCGTCGCTTCGATCGCTTCGGCGGGCGCCTCGTCAGGCAGTACGAGCACGCCACGGTCGAGGTTGATGACGAGAAATACGGCGAGCGCAATGTGGATGATCGCCGCGACGAGCAGGTAAGGCCAGAACTGGCGCACGAAGCCGCTCATCAGCGGTCCTCCCGCGGCTCGGTCATCAGGCCGACGCCCTGCACACCCGCGGCCTGCAAACTTACGAGAACGTCAATGACGTGCCGGTATTCAGTACCGCGGTCGCCGCGGATGACCACCTGCGTCAACGGTTTATGGCGGCGCAACGCGAGCGCGCGCACGCGCACCGCATCGAGTGTCACCGGCGCTTCGGGGTCCTCGTTGACGCTCAAGTAAAGCTCGCCATTCGCGCCAACGGTAATGACAAGCGGCGTCGCATCCGGGCTCGGGGCCAGTGGCTCGGCGTCCGCGGTCGGCAGCGTGACCTCGACGCCCTGCGTCAGCAGCGGCGCGGTCACCATGAAGATGATCAGCAACACCAGCATCACGTCGATATACGGAACGACGTTGATCTCGCTGACAAGCCGGCGTTTACCCCGACGCGCCATGTCAGGCCTCGGTCTGCGCGTGGGCGTGGCGCTGCAGAATGCTGGAGAACTCGTCGGCAAACGTGTCCCAGCGCGTCTCGAGCCGTTCGACCTGGCTCGCGTAGCGGTTGTACGCAATCACCGCGGGGATGGCCGCGAACAGACCCATCGCGGTCGCAATCAGTGCCTCGGCGATGCCGGGCGCGACCATCGCGAGCGTCGCGTGCTGCACGTCGCCGAGTGCACGGAACGCGTTCATGATGCCCCACACGGTGCCGAACAAACCGACGTACGGGCTCGTCGAACCAACGGTCGCGAGGAATGGCAGGTGCTCCTCGAGCCGGTCGACTTCGCGGACCTGGCTCACGTGCATCGCGCGCGACGCGCCCTCGACCGCGTCGGCAGGCAATGCGCCGGGCTGCTTGCGCAGGCGCGCGAATTCGCGGAAGCCGGCTTCGAACATACGCTCGATGCCGCTGCGCTCACCCTCGTCGAGCGCGGCGATTTCCTTGTACAGGGTCGCGAGCTTGGCGCCGGACCAGAAGCGCTTTTCGAATTCTTCGGTGGACGCAGAGATGTCGTTGAGCACGCGGCGCTTCTGCAGGATGACTGCCCACGACGCGACCGACGCAAACAACAACAGCAGCATCACCAACTGCACGACCATGCTTGCTTCGAGCAGCAGGCTGATGAGGGACATATCGGTACTCATGGCATTCCTCTGGGTATCGGTTTTGGCTTGAACGTCGCAGCGTCGATGCACGCGGCGCTGACGGTGCCCGACACGAGCAGCTCCGCACCGCGGCGCACTTCCTGCCGCACGGTGAACCGGCTGCGTCCGCGGTCGACCGGGACGACGGTGACGTCGAGCAGGTCGTTGAACCGCGCAGGTTTATGGTATCGCACGTTGACTTCGATGATGACGAACAGAAGACCTGAATCGGCGAGCAGACGGTCCTGCTCGACACCCGCCGCGCGCAGCCACTCGGTCCGCGCGCGCTCCATGAATTTAAGGTAGTTGGCGTAGAAGACGACGCCGCCGGCGTCCGTATCCTCGTAATAAACGCGCACCGGCCAAACGAACTCAGCCATCGAACAAGTCCGGCACCACCGAGCGTTGTGGGGCAGGCAGCCCGAAGTGGAGGTACGCCTGGCGCGTTGCCATCCGTCCGCGTGCGGTGCGCATCAGGAAGCCCTGCTGGATCAGGTACGGCTCGAGCACGTCCTCAATGGTGCCGCGCTCCTCGCCGATTGCAGCCGCGAGGCTGTCGATGCCGACCGGGCCGCCGTCGAATTTCTCGATGACCGCGAGCAACAGCTTGCGGTCCATGATGTCGAAACCGTGTTTGTCGACCTCGAGCAGGTCCATCGCGTCGCGCGCAACCGTGCCGCTCACCGTGCCGTCGCCTTTCACCTGCGCGAAGTCACGGACACGACGCAGCAGCCGGTTCGCGATGCGCGGGGTGCCGCGCGCGCGGCTGGCGATTTCGTCCGCGCCCGTGTCGTCGATTTCGAGCGCGATGATGCCCGCTGAGCGTTTCACGATCGCCGTGAGGTCCTCGCGGTTGTAGAACTCAAGGCGCTGCACGATGCCGAAACGATCACGCAACGGCGAGGTGAGAAGGCCCGCACGCGTGGTCGCGCCGACGAGGGTGAATGGCGGCAGGTCGATCTTGATCGAACGCGCGGCCGGCCCCTCGCCAATCATGATGTCGAGCTGGAAATCCTCGAGCGCTGGGTACAGTACTTCTTCGACCACGGGGCTCAGGCGGTGGATCTCATCAACGAACAGCACGTCGCGCGGCTCGAGATTCGTGAGCAGCGCCGCGAGGTCGCCGGCCTTCTCGAGCACCGGGCCCGAGGTCTGCCGGAGCCCAACACCAAGTTCGTTCGCGATGATGTGCGCGAGCGTCGTCTTGCCGAGTCCGGGCGGTCCAAAAATCAGCGTGTGATCGAGCGCTTCGCCGCGCTGGCGCGCCGCGCCGATGAAAATCTCCATCTGGTTGCGCACCGCAGGCTGGCCGCGGTAATCGGCGAGCAGCCGCGGGCGTAGCGCGCGATCGATTGCCGCGTCATCGGTGCTCTCATCGGGCGCGACCAGTCGGTCGAGGTCATTCATCGGCGTGCGACCGCCTTGAGGGCCTCACGGATCAACGCTTCGCTGGTCGCTTTATCGGTCTTCACGGCATCCAGCATACGCGCGGCGTCAGCCGGCTTGTAGCCGAGGGCGACGAGCGCGCTGAATGCCTCGTCGCGCGGAGTCTGCGTCGCGCCCGCTGTGAGCGGCACATCGCCGGCGGTGACCGCCGCGCCGCTGCCGACGCGGTCGCGCATCTCGACGACCAGGCGTTCGGCGGTCTTCTTGCCGATACCGGGCACGCGCGTGAGCGCGCCGACGTCGTTGTCGATCACGCAGCGCGAGAAGCCCTCGACGCTGATGCCGGACAGGATGGCGAGCGCGACTTTTGCGCCGACGCCGGTGACTTTCAGCAGACTACGGAACAAGCTGCGCTCGGACTCGGTGGCGAAGCCGAACAATTGCTGCGCGTCCTCGCGCACGACGAGGTGTGTGTGCAGCCTGACTTTCTCGCCCACCGCCGGCAACGAATAGAACGTCGACATCGGCGCCTCGACTTCGTAGCCGACGCCGCCGACTTCAAGCAGCAGCCGCGGCGGATGTTTCGCGGCGATGACGCCAGTGAGCGAGCCGATCATCGCGCCCCCACCGCCGCGAGCGTGCGGCTGTGTGCGTGGCACACGGCGACCGCGAGCGCGTCGGCCTGGTCGGCCTGCGGCGGCGCGTCGAGTTTCAGGATGATGCGCATCATGTGCTGGACCTGCTCCTTGCTCGCGCCGCCGGTCCCGACCACCGCGAGCTTGACCTCGCGCGGCGCATATTCCGCGAGCGGCAGACCATCGGCGAGCGCGGCGCAAATCGCGGCGCCGCGCGCCTGACCGAGCTTCAGCGCACTGTCTGCGTTGCGCGCGACGAACACACGCTCAATGGCGATTTCAGTAGGCCGGAACTCCACGATGAGCCGCGTGATGCCCTCGAAAATCATGCGCAGGCGCGGGCCAATCTCACCATCGCCGAGCTTCAGCACGCCGCTTGCAACGTGTACGCTCCGACGCCCATCGCCGTCGATGATGCCCCAACCGGTGGCGCGGGACCCGGGGTCGATACCGAGTACGCGCACCGTATTCACAAGGCAGCCAATATCTCGTCTGGGATGTCGGCGTTCGAGTAGACCTGCTGAACGTCGTCCAAATCTTCGAGCATGTCGATGAGCTTGAGCATCGTCAGCGCGTCGTCGCCGTCGAGGAAGACCGATGTCGACGCGCGCATTGTGGTCTCCGCATTGTCAGGCTTGAGTCCCGACTTCTCGAGGCCGGTGCGTACTGTGTCGAAGTCCTCGGGCGCCGTCAAAACTTCGCGCGAACCGTCGTCATGGTCGACGATGTCCTCGGCACCCGCCTCCAATGCGACTTCCATCAGCTTGTCGCCGTCGATGCCGGGGCCGAAGAAAATCACGCCTGAGTGGTTGAACAGGTAGCCGACGGAACCATCCGAACCGAGATTTCCGCCGAATTTCGAGAATGCGTGGCGCACCTCAGCGACAGTGCGGTTGCGGTTGTCGGTCATCGTATCGATCATCACCGCGACGCCGCCGGGGCCGTATCCCTCGTACCGAACTTCCTCGTACGACACGCCGTCGAGGTCGCCGGTGCCGCGTTGCGTCGCACGCTCGATGGTGTCGCGCGTCATGTTTGCGCCGAGCGCCTTGTCAATCGCGGTGCGCAGGCGCGGGTTCGTCGCTGTATCGCCGCCGCCGAGGCGTGCGGCGGTAGTGATTTCACGGATGAGCTTTGTGAACAGCTTGCCGCGTTTCGCGTCCTGCGCGTTCTTGCGGTGCTGGATGTTCGCCCATTTACTGTGGCCAGCCATCAGAATGTAAACCGCATTCCAAAGTGAACGCCGCTGTCGATCGCAATCGACGAGGTCCCCTCGAAGTCCGCGTCGGAGCGGCGGTATCCCGCGTAGACCCATGCGCTCTCGAGCACTTGGTATTCGCCACGCATCGCGACTTCATAAAAACTGTCGGCGCGACCGAACGACGTGATACTCGGCGCGAAATACGCGTGCGCCGACACAGCGAAGCGATCCATATCGGGAAAGGCCATCCGACCGTTCGCCCCGAACGCGAGCACAGTGCCACTCTCGACGCCGCCGTCGACCCACAACAGGCGGCCACCGAGCCCAACGAAAACCGGCGTCTCAACGGTGTAGGCATTGTCCACCGCGTGGAAGCCGACGCCGAGCGCCTTGCGATCACTGTTGCCAATCAATGCCGAGCCGGAGACTTCGTACTGACTCGTTTCGGACAGGTCGAGCAACGTGCCATAGCGCGCGCCGAACGCGTTGTCGCGCACATCCATGCGAAATTCCTGCGCGGAGGCAGCCACCGGCGCAACGCACAGGACGACAACGATTAATTGACGGATTTTCATGGTGTTAATGATACTCAACTTAGGCCCCTGATATGTATTTTTCCCGGCGGACACGCTGCGCTGTGAAACCCCGCGCAGTCAGCCACCCCATCGCCTCATCAATCATATTCGGGTTGCCGCACAGGTACACGACGTCGGTGTCCGGGTTCAGTCCCAAGTCATCGAACGCGTGCTGCACGTAACCCGGCCGCTCCCAAGCTTGCGGTGCATCGGGCATCCCGCGGCTGTAGTGCGCGGTGAACTGGAAGCCCGCGTGTTCCTCCGCAAAGCGCACGAACTCGTCCCCATAGAGCAGGTCCGCCGGCGTACGCACACCCATCATCACGCGCACCTCCGGTGACCCCTCCTCGAGGCGCTTCGCGATTTGCGGCAGCATCGCGCGGTACGGCGTGACGCCCGTCCCTGTCGCGACCAGCACGTAGCGCGTAGCGGGTTCGTCGCGCAGCACGAGCCGCCCGAACGGGCCCATCGCCGGCACGCTGTCACCCGGCTGAAGCGCCCAGAAGCGGCGCGTCGCGAAGCCGTCGACGACCTCGGACACCGCCATGTCTATCGTCTCATCCTTGCCGGGGATGCTCGCAATCGAATAGCTGCGCCGTTTCGGCTCGCCGTCGTCATCTTTGAACCACAGCTGGATGAATTGCCCCGGTGTGAACTCGAGCGGCTTGCCATCCTCGCGCGTGAACGCGAAATGCTTCACCCCCGGCGCGATGTCGCGCACGGAGTCGAGGACGATGTTGAAGGGTTCTCTGATGACTGCACCTCTATGTAATATCTGAATCGCGGCGCGAAAGCGCCGCGATAAACACCTGTTACTTTTTATTGACGGCGTGTAAGGCTCGGCCATCCACCGCCAGCGCCGCCTCGTGGACGACCTCCGCGAGCGTCGGATGCCCATGACAGATGCGCTGCAGGTCTTCGGCGCTCGCCGAGAATTCCATCGCGACGACCGCCTCCATAATCAGCTCCGACACCATCGGCCCGACCATGTGGACGCCGAGAATCGTGTCGTGCTCCTTGTCCGCGATAATCTTCACGGAACCCGCGGCCGCTTCCATCGCTTTCGCGCGGCCGTTCGGCGCGAAACTGAAGCTCCCGACCTTGTAGGGCCGACCGCCCTTCTTCACCTGCTCTTCC
>CAYXYM010000013.1:0-2630 GCA_964469285.1 uncultured Gammaproteobacteria bacterium
TTGGGACTCCCACGAAGCTCTTGTAGAGGGTGAGGAAGATGGATGAACTAACTGATAGGCAACAAGAAATACTCGACCTGATTCGTGAGCAGGTCGAGGAAACGGGGTCGCCCCCGACGCGCGCGGAGATTGCGAAGCAACTCGGCTTCAAGTCGCCAAACGCGGCCGAGCAGCACCTGCGGGCGCTCGCGCGCAAGGGTGCCATCGAGCTCGTACCGGGCGCGTCGCGCGGCATCCGCCTGCCCGAGCCGCCGGGCCTGCCTATCGTCGGCCGCGTCGCGGCCGGCCACCCGATCCTCGCGACCGAACACATCGAGGGCCGGGTCCAGATGGACCCGAACCTGTTCCGGCCACGCGCCGACTACCTGCTGAAAGTGCAGGGCATGAGTATGCGCGACGCCGGCATTCTCGACGGCGACATGGTCGTTGTGCACCGCTCGCCCGAAGTCCGCAACGGCCAGGTGGTCGTCGTCCGGCTCGACGACGAGGTCACGGTCAAGCGCTACCGGCAGCGCGCGCACGAAGTCTCACTGTTGCCCGAGAACCCGGATTTCGAACCCATCGTCATCGACCTGCGCGAGCGGCCGATGGTGATCGAGGGGGTTGTGATCGGTGTCATCCGCAATGGTATGAAGATGAAGTAGTTGTGGGAGCGGCGCCGTGGGAGCGACGCTCTCGGCGTCGCGAATAAAAAATGAATTCTTTAACCGCTTTACTGGAAAACCCCGCGATCTGGCGCGGGGCGGCGCAGGCGCCGGTCCCGGCGGTCGCGACGGGGTGGGCTGAGCTCGACGCGGTTCTGCCTGGCGGTGGCTGGCCGTGTGGCGCGCTGACCGAGTTGTTCGTCGACGAGTACGGCGTCGGAGAGGTCACGCTGTTGTTGCCGGCGCTCGCGCACATCGCCGAGGCCGGCCGGCCACAGGTCTGGATTGCACCGCCGATGGTGCCGTATGCCCCTGCGCTCGCCGGTGCCGGTCTTGATCTCGCGCAGTTGCTGGTGGTGCAGCCGCCCGTCGAACAGCAGGCCTGGACCGTGGAGGAGTGCCTACGCGTCGAAGGGTGTGGCGCAGTGCTCGCCTGGTTGCCGGCGCTTGATCATCGGCGGCTACGCCGGTTGCAACTCGCGGCCGCCGCGAGCGGCGCGTGCGGTTTTTTGTTCAGCCCAGGCGCGAGCCGGCGGCAACCATCCCCGGCCGCGCTGCGACTCGGCGTCGCCGCGAACGGCGACACGCTCGAGATCACGGTCTACAAGGCCCGTGGTGTTTCGGGGTCAAGGTCCAACGAATCCATCGCTTTGCGCCTGCCAAGTGCTCACCGATGAAGGCGGACCTTGACCCCCTTTTATTGGCTGCGCGCCCGCGGCGTGCGCCCGCGCTGGTTGTCACCGGCGCCGCGGTGGTGGAGGCGGGCGCGCTCTGGTTATGCGTGCTCACTGACACTCCTGATGCGGTCGCGGTCGAAGCGCTGAACTGGAGCTCGCGCGTCAGCGTCGAACCCGACGCGGTGCTGGTCGAGGTCGCGGGCAGCCGACGTCTGTTCGGTTCGCTGGCTGTGTTGCGTGCGGAAGTTGAACGCGTGTTCGCCGCGCGGCAGTGGCCGTTGCAGCTCGCGCTCGCGCCGACGCCGCGCGCGGCACTATGGCTTGCACGCAGTACGCCGGGCACCTGGATCGAATCACCCGCCGCGCTGCACAGCGCCCTCGGCACCGTGCCGCTGCACGCGCTGCACCTGACGCCCGCGCTCATGGCGCAACTGCACGGCTTTGGCGTCCGTCGAGTGCGCGATCTCGCGCGTCTGCCGCGCGCGTCGCTCGCGCGGCGCTCGGGACCCGCAATCAACGACGCCCTGGCGCGTGCGTTCGGCGACCGGCCCGACCCGCGCGAGGCGTGGCAGCCACCGCCGCGTTTCCACGCGCGGCGCGAGCTCGGTTTCGAGACCGAATCCACCGACTTTGTGGGCGTTGCCGTGCAACCCCTGTTCGCGCAACTCGCGTCGCTGTTGCGCGTGAGTGGCCGCGGCGTGCGGCGTTGCACGCTATTGCTCGAGCATGCGGACCATGCGGCCACGCGCCTGCGGATCGGGGTGCTCGAGCCTGTGCGAAACACCATACGCTTGCAGCAGCAACTCGCATTGCACCTCGAGAAGATGAGGCTCCCCGCACCGGTGCGCGCGGTGTCGCTGCATGCGGCGCGGCTCGAAAGCATCGCCGAGGCGTCGCGCGATTTGTTCGCGTCACGCGGCAGTGGCGAGGATTGGCTCGCGCTGCTCGAGCGTCTGCAGACCCGGCTCGGCGCGGACGCGCTGTACGGCCTTGAACTGCACGACGACCATCGGCCCGAACGCGCCTACAAACTATCGCGGCGCAAAGGCGCCGCTCCCACACTTTTGGAATCGCGGCGCAAAGGCGCCGCTCCCACATTGCGCCCAGCTTGGCTTCTCGCTGAACCCCGCCCGACCGAACCCGCGCGGTATCGAATCGCTTCGGGCCCGGAGCGCATCGAGAGCGGCTGGTGGGACGGCGCCGATGTCGCACGCGATTACTTCGTCGCGCGCGACCGCTATGGCGCGCGGTGCTGGGTTTATCAGGAACGGCGTCCGCCCTATGGGTGGTATCTCCATGGCTTGTTTGG
>CAYXYM010000014.1:0-3763 GCA_964469285.1 uncultured Gammaproteobacteria bacterium
GAAGAACAGCGGTCCAATCACGGTCTTCGTGAAAATCTGCAACAGCAACTGCTTCTTCGTTTCCGCGTCCGCATCGATGAGCAGCTTGTTCTTCTGCATGCGCTTCAGGTTCTCGCCGTGGTCGGGGACCCGCTCCTCGACCATTTCGTAATACGCGTCCGGCGTGTCGAGGAACGGTACCTCGCTCTTACGCAGCGCTTCGACCGTCTCGTAGATGTTGTCGGTGAAGAGCGCGATGTGCTGAATGCCCTCGCCCTTGTACTCGTTCAGGTACTCGACAATCTGCGACTTCTCGTCCTCGGATTCATTCAGCGGAATGCGGACCTTGCCGTCTGGGCTCGTCATCGCCTTCGAGACGAGGCCGGTCTTCGATCCCTTGATGTCGAAGTAACGGATCTCGCGGAAGTTGAACAAACTTTCGTAGTAATCGGACCACTGCTTCATGTTGCCGAAGTAGACGTTGTGCGTGAGATGGTCGATGAACGTGAGGCCCGCGCCCTTCGGTCGCTGGTCGACGCCCGGAATCGGCTCAAATTCGGCGTCATATGCGGAACCCTTCTCCCCATAGCGATCCACAAGATACAGCGCAGCGCCGCCGATGCCGTCGATGGCGGGCACGGACAGTGCGAGGGTCTCGGGTTTGTGCTCGACCGGCTTCGCGCCGAGCGACAGCGCGCGCTCGTAGGCTTTCGCGGCGTCCTGCACCCGAATCGCGAAACCCGGGGCGCCGGGACCGTGCTTGGCCGCGAAATCTGACGCAAAGCTGTTCGGTTCCTCATTTACGAGGAAATTGCAGTCGCCCTGACGATACAGGGTGACTTTTCTCGTCTTGTGGCGCGCCACTGCGGAGAAGCCCAGGCGCTTCATCAGCGCATGCAGCTCGGTGGCGTCCGGGGCCGAATATTCGACGAACTCAAAGCCGTCAATACCCATCGGGTTCGCGATTGTTTCGGTCATGTTCCTATCACCTCCAACGAAACGAGCATTATAGCAATGCGGGGCTTGCCTCCGGAAACCGTTTCCGTTCAAATACTTCGATGAACGCACTCACACGTCTGTCCACCCTCTCCGTCCTCGTGCTTGCCGTCGCTGCCTGCGGCGCGGAGCGCGAGCCCGCCGCCGCGAAAGCCGACCAGAACGAGGAATTCGCCGCGTACGCGGTCAACCTCGTTGACCGGTTTCTGGACCGCAGCCCCGAGTGGGCGATTTACGCCGGCCGCTACGACAATGCGGGCCGCCTCACGGTGCCCGACGAAGCGCGCCGCGCCGACGACCTCGCCTTTGTCGAGGCAGAAATCGCGGCACTCGATCAATTCGATCCTGAGGCGCTCGATGCATCGAATCGGACGGATTACGCATTGATTCGCAACCAACTCGAAAGTTCGCGCTGGTACCAACTCGAATTCAAGGGCGGCGAATGGATGCCGTCGAACTATAACGTCGCCGGGCCGATCGCGCTGCTTCTGAACACCGAGTACGCGCCGCTAGAAGAGCGGCTGCGCGCGGTACTGTCGCGGCTCGAGCACGTGCCCGCGTATTACGCGGCGGCGCGCGAAAACGTGAAGAACCCAACGCCAGAGCACACCGAGCTCTCGGTCTTACAAAGCCGCGGCGCGCTATCCGTGTTCGGCGATGACCTCATCGAACGCGTGAATGGATCAGCGCTCAGCGACGACGAGAAGGCGCTGTTTGCCGAACGGGTCGTCGCGGCGCGCGAGGCCATCGACGGCTGGATCACGTGGCTCGGCGAGCTTGAAGGCGACCGGCCGTTCCGCATCGGCGAAACAGTCTACGAGCAGAAATTCGCGTACGACATCCAATCGGGTTACACCGCGCGTGAGCTGTACGAACGCGCGCTCGCGGAGAAGGAGAAGCTGCACACGACCATGGACGAAATCACGGTCGAGCTGTGGCCCGAGTACTTCCCGGACACCGCGATGCCCGACGACCGTCTCGAGCGTATCGGCCTGATGATCGACCACCTCGCCGCACGGCACGTGTCGCGCGACGAGTTCTTCGGCGAGATCCAGCGCCAAATCCCGCTGCTCGCGAAGTTCGTCGAAGAGCATGACCTCCTCGACCAGGACCCGTCAAAGCCGCTGATCGTGCGCGAGACACCCGCATACATGCGCGGCAGCGGCGCCGGCGCGTCTGTCAGCGCACCGGGCCCATTCAATCCGGGTGCCGACACGTTCTACAACGTCACGCTGCTCGACCGCTTCACCGACGAGCAGGCGGAGAGCTACCTGCGCGAGTACAACCACTGGATTCTGCAGATCCTGAATATCCATGAAGGCATCCCTGGCCACTACACGCAGCTCGTGCACGCGAACAAGTCGCCGAGCATCGTGAAGGCGATGTTCGGCAACGGCGCGATGGTTGAGGGTTGGGCGGTGTACTCGGAACGCATGATGCTCGAGAACGGTTATGCCGCTGACGAGCAACCCGAAATGTGGCTGATGTACGGCAAGTGGAACCTGCGCGTCGTGTGCAACACCATCCTTGACTACGCGGTGCATACGCAGGGCATGGCCGAGGACGAGGCGCTCAACCTTTTGATGCGCGAGGCGTTCCAGGAGCGGACCGAGGCGACCGAGAAGTGGCGCCGTGTGAAGCTCTCGCAGGTACAGCTCACGAGCTACTTCGCCGGCTACGCGGAGATTTATGACTTCCGCGAGGAACTGAAGGCCAAACAGGGCGATGACTTCGACCTGAAGGCGTTCCACAACGAGTTCCTGAGCTACGGCCGTGCGCCGGTGCGCGTGATCCGGGAGTTGATGACCGACTAACCATCAAATGTGGGAGCGGCGCCTTTGCGCCGCGAATCTTTTAAAGCTCGGTGCGGACCTTGATGAGCTCCGGGAAGAACGCGATGTCGAGCGCCTTTTTCAGGAAGCCGACGCCCGACGAGCCGCCGGTGCCCGGCTTGAAGCCGATGATGCGCTCGACGGCTTTCATATGGCGGAACCGCCACAGCTGGAAGAATTCCTCGACGTCGACGAGTTTCTCGGCCATCTCGTACGCGGCCCAGTATTGCTCGCGGTTGGTGTAGACGGTCTTCATCACCGCCACGACGTCAGGCGACGATTCATAGGGCTGCGTCCAGTCGCGATCGACGCGGTCGGCGGGCACCGGCAGGCCTTGCCGGTGTAGGTAACGCAGGAACTCGTCGTAGAGGCTCGGTTGTTTCAACAGCTGCTGCAGCGCACGGTGGCTGTCCGGCTCGTGCGAGAACATTTCGGCGAGGCGCGAATGCTTGTTGCCGAGGATGAACTCGAGCGCGCGGTACTGGTAGGACTGGAAGCCGGATGCGGCCTGCAGAACACCACGAAACTCGAGATACTCGCTCGGCGTCAGCGTCTCGAGCACCGCCCACTGGTTGAATAACTGCTGCTGGATTTGCTTGACCCGCGCCAGGATCTTGAAGGTCGGCTCCAGTTCGTCCTGCTGCACGAGCCGGATGGCGGCGCGCAGCTCATGGAGCAGCAGCTTGATCCACAGTTCCGACGTCTGGTGCTGGATGATGAACAGCATCTCGTCGTGATGTGGCGGGTCGCTGAGCGGGTGCTGCGCCGTCAGCACCTGCCCGAGGCGGAGATACCCGCCATAGGTCATCGTCCCTGACAGGTCCAGCGGGATGCCCTTCTCGAGTTCGCGCTCGCTCATCGCCTCTCCAATCGTCGGTTTTGCTAGAATGTGCGGCCCGTGCGTGATTCTACCTGACGGAGTTTGCCCCTTGACCATATCAGCGAAGTTCGAGATC
>CAYXYM010000015.1:0-5165 GCA_964469285.1 uncultured Gammaproteobacteria bacterium
CTGCTTCAGCCGGATCGCGCACGCGAGGCCCGCGGGCCCCGCGCCGACGACGACGGCGTCGTACTCCATGACGTCACGGTCGGTCAATTCGGCTTCATGCGGATCGCGCCCTCGAGGCGGATGGTCGTGCCGTTGATCATGCTGTTCTCCCAGATCGACACGACAAGCGTCGCGTATTCGTCGGGGCGGCCGAGGCGTGACGGGAACGGCACCTGCTTGCCCAGCGAAGCCTGCACCTCCGGCGGCATGCCCTCCATCATCGGCGTCCAGAAGATTCCGGGTGCAATCGCGACGACGCGTACGCCGATGCGCGCAAACTCGCGCGCCATCGGTAGCGTCATGCCGACCACGCCACCTTTCGATGCCGAGTACGCCGCTTGACCGATTTGACCCTCGAATGCGGCGACCGACGCGGTGTTGATGATGAGGCCGCGTTGGCCGTCGTCGTCGGTAGCATTGGCTTCCATCGCCTGCGCGGCCGCTTTCGACAGGTTGAACGTGCCGATCAGGTTGACGTGAATCACTTTCGCGAACATGTCGGTCGGCATTGGCCCTTGTTTGCCGAGTACGCGGCCGGCGCCGAGCACACCTGCGCAGTTCACGGCGAGATTCACGCCGCCAAACTCGTCGACCGCCTGGGCAACTGCGTCATTGACCTGCGACTCGTTCGATACATCGGTACGCACAAACAACGCGCGGTCCCCGAGTTTTTTGATTGCGGCGGCACCGGCGTCGGCGTTCACGTCGAGCAGTGCGGTACAGCCGCCGGCGGCGATGACTCGCTCGGCGACGGCGAGGCCGAGACCGGAAACGCCGCCGGAGATGATGGCTTTGACTGAGTTATCGAACTTCATCGTGTTTCCTCATTTTAGATTCGCGACGCCAAGAGCGTCGCTCCCACCTGGTGTTTTCAGTGCGTAGTCCAACGCCTGATAGCGTCGGCGGAGAGTTTGCCGAGCTTGCTGGCGGGTTCGCGGCCGAGCACGCCCGTGATGAAACGGCCGGCATCCACAAGGGCGACGAGGTCGATGCCGGTGTTGAAGCCGAGGCCCTGCAGCAGGTACGCGACGTCCTCGGTCGCGACGTTGCCGCTCGCGCCTTGCGCGTACGGGCAGCCGCCGAGTCCCGCAACCGACGCGTCCGCGGTGCGCACACCGACCTCGATGCACGCGGCGAGGTTCGCGAGCGCCTGCCCGTAGGTATCGTGGAAGTGCGCGGCGAGTCGATCGACGGGAACGTCCTCCGCGACACGCTCGACCATGCGCCGTGCCTTGAGCGGGGTGCCGACGCCAATCGTGTCGCCCAGAGAGACTTCGTAACAGCCCATGTCGTGCAACGCGCGTGCGACGCGCGCGACCACGTCGACGGATACATCGCCCTCGTACGGACACCCGAGGACGCACGACACGTAGCCGCGTACCGCGATCTTGTGTTCGCGTGCGAGCGCCATCACCGGCTCGAATCGGGCGAGCGACTCGGCAATCGAGCAGTTGATGTTCTTCTGATTGAATGACTCCGACGCCGCGGTGAACACGGCGATTTCCTGGACGCCTGCGGCGAGCGCGCGCTGCATGCCTTTTTCATTCGGAACGAGCACCGGATAACGGACGTCGGGCAAGCGCTCAAGCGCGCGGTACAACTCGTCCGCGTCCGCGAGTTGCGGCACCCATTTTGCGCTGACGAAGCTCGTCGCCTCGATGGTCTTCAAGCCGCTCGCGCCGAGCCGCGCGAGCAGCTCGAGCTTCGTCGCCGTCGGAACGACCTGCGATTCGTTCTGCAGGCCGTCGCGCGCGCCGACCTCTACGATGCGGAAGTATTCGTCAATCATCGGGTGTGATGTCCACGAGCGGTACCTCGGCGTCGACCATGTCGCCGACCTTGTAATGCACGTGCGCGACGACCCCGTGTGTGCGCGCCTGCAGCGTGTATTCCATCTTCATGGCCTCGAGCACCAAGAGTGTCTGGCCGGGCGACACGCGCTGACCGGGTTCGCACTGCACGGAGACGACCCGGCCGGGCATTGGCGCGCCCGGGTGGGCCTCGTCGTCGCCAACCTGCGGGTGCGGCGCAAATGGCGGGCGGAATTCAAGCTCCCAGCAGCCGCCGTCCATCGCGACCTGCACCTCGCGACCTTCCGACAGCACCTGCGCAGTGACGGCCGAAGGGCGGGTTTGCCAAGCCGGCTCGGGCTGTCCGCGCGGGGTGAACGTCATCTCGATTGCTTGGGTTGCGAGCCACGGCGACCCTGGGTCGCCGGGCCGCGCGATCTCGGCATCGCGCCGCCAGTCGGCGTCAATCGCCGTCGCCGCGGCTGCGAGTACCTCCGCTGGCGGCTCGCCGACGCGCAGCGCGTCCATTTCGCGCTCGACCCAACCGGTGTCGACTGCTCCGTCGGCGAACGCGGATTGCCGCACGATGGCGCGCAGCAGCGGCAGGTTAGTCACGAGCCCGAACACCGCGGTCGCGTCGAGCGCGTCGCGCAGCCGCTGCACGGCCTTCTTACGGTTCGGCGCGCTGACGCACAGCTTTGCAATCATCGGGTCGTAATACGAACTGATTTCGTCCCCGGACGAGACGCCGGTATCAATGCGCACGTGCTCGTCTGCGGGGAATTCGATTCGGCTGATGCGGCCGGTCGCCGGGATGAAGTCCCGCTCGGTGTTCTCGGCATAGATGCGGACTTCGAACGCGTGCCCGCATTGGGCGAGCGTCTCCTGAGTTCGCGGCAGCGGCTCGTCCGCGGCAACGCGAAGTTGCCACTCGACGAGGTCGAGGCCGGTGACCAGCTCGGTAACCGGGTGCTCAACCTGCAGTCGTGTGTTCATCTCCATGAAGAAGAACTCGCCGTCCGGCGACACGATGAATTCGACGGTACCCGCGTTCCGGTAACCCACGGCCCGTGCTGCGGCGACAGCCGCGTCCCCCATGCGCGCGCGCAGCGCGTCATCAAGATATGGCGACGGCGATTCTTCGACGATTTTCTGGTACCGCCGCTGTAATGAACATTCGCGTTCAAACAGGTGAACGACGTTGCCTTGCGCGTCACCAAATACCTGAAACTCGATATGCCGGGGGCGCTCGATGAAGCGTTCGAGCAGCACGGCATCGTCGCCGAACGCAGCCAGTGCCTCGCGGCGCGCACCCGCCAGCGCATCGGCGAAGCCGTCGGCATCGCGCACGATGCGCATACCGCGGCCGCCGCCTCCCGCGCTCGCTTTGATCAGCAGCGGGAAGCCGACGCGCTGCGCCTCGTCCGCGAGCACCGCGTCGTCCTGCGACGTACCGTGGTACCCGGGCACGCACGGTACGCCGGCTTTCTCCATCATGCGCTTCGATTCGATTTTCGAGCCCATCGCGTCGATTGTGTCGGCGGACGGTCCGATGAATGCAATCGCCTCCGCTTCGCAGCGTCGCGCGAATGCGGCGTTCTCGGACAGGAAGCCGTAACCTGGGTGGATGGCATCGGCGCCGGTCGCGCGCGCTGCAGCAATGATCTTATCGGCGTCGAGGTACGACTCCACAGCGAGCGCGCCGCCGAGCGCGACCGCTTCGTCGGCGGCGTAGCGATGGCGCGAGCTTCTGTCTGGGTTCGAGTACACCGCGACGGTCGGGATTCCAAGGCGCCGACAGGTTGCGATCACGCGGCACGCGATTTCGCCGCGATTCGCAATCAGGACCTTATCGAACATAGCGCGGGTCACGCTTTTCGAGGAATGCCGACAGCCCCTCCTGCCCTTCGGGCGAAACGCGCAATGCGGCAATCAGCTCGGCCGTCTCGAGCATCAGTGCTTCGTCGACGGTGGGGGCCAGGCGCGCAACCAGACGCTTCGCGGCTGTGAGCGCAGCCGGCCCGCCGCGGAGCAGCGACTCGACCTGACGCGTGACCATGTGGTCGAGCCCCGCGACGGTAGCGACCTCGTGGACCAGACCGATGCGCTGCGCGGTCGCCGCGTCGAATGCATCGGCGGTCAGGAACCAGCGGCGTGCTTCACGCGCGCCGATCGCGCGCACGACGTAAGGCGCGATGACGGCCGGCACAAGGCCGAGGCGCACTTCGGACAGCGAGTATTTTGCGAGGTCGAGCGAGACGGCGATGTCGCAGCATGCAATCAGGCCGACCGCGCCGCCGAACGCAGCGCCGTTCACCCGTGCAATGGTGGGCTTGGACAGCGTATCGAGCGTGCGCATCAGCTCGGCGAGCTTCAGCGCGTCGGCGCGATTTGCGACTGCGTCGTAATCCGCCATGCGGCGCATCCAGGCTAAATCCGCGCCGCTCGAGAACGATTTTCCGGCGCCCGTGAGCACGACCACCCGGGTCGCGTCGTCGGCGTCCGCGCGCAGCAGGATTTCCGCGAGTTCCGCGATCAGCGTGTCGTCGAACGCGTTGTGGACGTCCGGGCGACTTAAGGTGATGGTGCAGACGCCTTCAGACGTGGAGACGCTGACGTCTGTCATAGCAATCGCGGCGCAAAGGCGCCGCTCTCACACTTCGCTGAGTTAGAAACGGAAAACACCGTGATTCATTCCTTTCTGCCACGGGCGGTTGGTCGCGGTCGCGATGGCCATACCTAGCACGCGGCGCGTGTCCGCCGGGTCGATGACGCCGTCGTCCCACAGGCGCGCGCTCGCGTAGTAGGGGTGGCCTTGCGTCTCGTACTGGTCGCGGATCTTCGCCTTGAACGCGTCCTCGTCGCCATCATCGCGCCGCACAGAGGCCAGAACCGACGCAGCCTGCTCGCCGCCCATGACGGAAATTCGCGCATTCGGCCAGGTCCACAGCATGCGCCCGCCATACGCGCGTCCGCACATCGCATAGTTGCCGGCACCGAAAGAGCCACCGATGATCACGGTGAACTTCGGTACTTGCGCCGTCGCGACCGCGTTGACCATTTTCGCGCCGTCCTTCGCGATGCCGCCGTGCTCGTATTTGCTGCCGACCATGAAGCCGGTGATGTTCTGCAGAAATACGAGCGGGATGCCCCGCTGGCAGCACAGTTCGATGAAATGCGCGCCTTTCTGCGCGGATTCTGAAAACAGGATGCCGTTGTTCGCAATGATGCCGACCGGGTAACCGTGCAGGTGCGCGAAGCCGGTGACCAGCGTCTTCCCGTACAGCGCCTTGAACTCGTGGAATTCGGAGCCGTCGACAATCCGCGCGATGACCT
>CAYXYM010000016.1:0-7043 GCA_964469285.1 uncultured Gammaproteobacteria bacterium
GAACTCACGCACGGCCTGCTCGCGGAAATGCTTGGCGTCCGGCGCAGCGGCATCACGACCGCTGCCGGCGTGCTCCGTCAACGCGGCTTCATCAAGTACACCCGCGGAGACATCACGATTGTCGACAGGGAAGGTCTTGAAGGCGCGAGCTGCGCCTGCTTCCGCATTGTTCGATAGCGAACGGACCATTCCACGTCGGCAGCCGTACCTTCAATCGCGTGCAATGCACTGAAGGACGAGCGTCATGCTAGAAACAATTGTCATCATCCTATTGGTTCTCTGGGTGCTAGGGCTCGTCTCGTCATACACGATGGGCGGGCTCATCCACATCCTGTTGGTGATCGCCATCGTTATTTTTTTGCTGCGGGTCATCCGCGGACGGAGGGTTTAAAGATGGACGGACTACGGATACTCGCGATCGCGCTGTTAATCGGTGGCACGCTGGCACTCGTCTACGGCGGATTCACCTACACGAAAGACCGCGACACCGCTGACCTCGGACCGATTGAAATATCTGTCGAGGACAAAGAGCGCGTTAATATACCAATCTGGGCAGGCGTCGCCGCCATCGTCGCAGGCGGACTGATTCTCGTGGGGGCTGGCCGCCGACGGTGATGCTAGAATCTGGCGGATGAAATCCCTTCCCCGCCTGCTGTTGACCGGCCTCCTGACGCTACTGCCGGTCGTCGTCACCATCGCGATACTCGCCTGGCTCGCCTCGTCGCTCGAGGCGATGCTCGGCGGGCTCATTGCGTGGCTACTGCCCGACGGCGCTTACCGCGCCGGCATGGGGTTAGTCGCGAGCCTGTTCCTCATTCTCGCGCTCGGCGCAATCATGACCACTTGGCTCGCCCAGCAATTGTTCGTGGTGTTCGAGCGTGTGATGTTGCGCCTACCGGTCATCAACAGCCTGTACGGTGCGGTGAAGGACGTGACAGCGCTGTTTTCGCCCGAGAACAAGCGGCAATTCAACTCAGTGGTTTCGTTCACACTGCCTGGCACCGACGCAAAACTGATTGGCTTCGTCACGCGCGAAGACTGCTCCGACCTGCCCGCGGGTCTCAACGGCACGGGCATGGTCGCAGTCTATCTGCCGATGAGCTACCAAGTCGGCGGGTACATGTTGTTCCTCCCGCGCGACCAGCTCGAGCCCCTCGATATGCCAACTTCGGATGCGTTGCGGTTCGTGCTCACTGCCGGCGTCACTCGCTCCGCCCAGCCCACCTCCGCGCAGTCCACCGCTGCAAACGACGGTTAGCGAACAGACTCGCTGCGCTGCGATTTCTATTGTGGTCCTCGTTACATAACTTAAACGAGGGTTTTCGTGATGAAGAAATTGAGGACTATTCCGGCTGTGGCGTCGTGTGCGCTTGCGATAACACTCGTCGCGGGCTGCGCGAATCTGCCCGGGACGAATCAAGAACAGGGTACCGTCATGGGTGGTGTCGCCGGCGCAGCGGCCGGAGCGGCGGTTGCCGGCAGCGGCCACCGCACACTGGGCGCCCTATTGGGTGGCATCATCGGCGCGGGAAGCGGCTACATGATTGGCGCGCGGCGCGACCGCGTTGAGGGTACGCCCGAGGATCAGCAGGCGGCACAGGCAGCCATCAGCCGCGCCCAGTCGGACCCGGCAACCGTCGCAGATGTGACCAACTCGACCACGGCCGACCTCAATAAGGACGGTTTCGTGACCGCCGATGAGGTCATCGCGCTCTCCGACGCGGGCCTGCGGGACGACGAAATCGTCACGCGCTTGCGGGCAACTGGCCAGGTGTTCGAGCTGACCCCGACCGAGCGTCAACATCTGTTGAACAACGGCGTGGCGCTTCAGGTCGTCGATCGGATGCATAACATCAACGTCGCTTGAAGTAGGTGTGGCCGGACAGGGCGCCCTTTCAGGCGCCCTGTTCAGCCAAGCTTCAGCTTCGCCGCGGTACCGTGGCAGGCATGAACGCACTCACTCGCATCCTCTGCACCACGGCGCTCATCGCCATTGCCGTGCTCTCGCAGTCGGTCGTCAAGGCCGATGAACCCATATACACCCAGGCCGAGCTGGACCAGATGCTCGCGCCCGTCGCGCTATACCCCGATACGATCCTGACCCACGTGCTGATTGCGGCGACCTACCCTGTCCAGGTTGTGCAGGCGGCGCGCTGGTCGGCCGAGAATCCGGCGCTCGAGGGCGAGGCCGCACTGGCAGCCGTCGAAGACCGTGATTGGGACAACAGCGTCAAGGCGCTCGTCGCCTTTCCGGAACTGCTCGCGCGGATGAACGAGGACCTTGAGTGGACGCAGCGCATCGGCGATGCGTTCCTCGCGCAGGAAGCCGCAGTGCTGGACACCGTACAGGCGCTGCGGACGCGCGCGTACAACGCCGGCAATCTGCAATCGTCGGAGAAAGTCCGGGTCGTTCGCGAGACTGAAACCATCATCATTGAACCGACCGTCGAGCGCATCGTCTATGTGCCGGTGTACGACACACGCGTCGTGTACGGCCCGTGGTGGTGGTCGGCGCATCCGCCGGTCCACTGGTCGTGGCCGGGCCGGCATTACAGCTCGAGTGGGTTCTACTGGGGCCACGGCGTGCACGTGCGGCCGGCATTCTATTACAGCTCGTTCCACTGGACGAACCGCCACATCGTCCGTGGCGGCGGCCACCGTTGGCACCACCAGCCACGCTATCATCGCCCTCGCGGACACGTGAATCGCTACGCTGAGGAGCGCCCGCGTGTGCGAGCGAACAAGCCGCCGATTCGTCGCGGCGTCCGACCGCCAATCACGCCGGACCGTCGCGCGACGAGTAGCCGTCCCTTCGTCCAGCAGCGGAGCGCATCGGCCAGTCGCCCTGTGGTCACGAACCGGACGCGGTCGGTAGCGCCACGTGCTGCGGCACCGCGGTCGGTGGCGCCTCGTCGCGCCGCCACGGCTGCCCCGAGCAGGTCGCGTCCTGCGTCGCCCCGTGCCTCGGTCAGAAGCCCCGCGGCGGCGCGCGCGGTTCCGATGTCGAAGCCGACGTCCCGCGCGCCGGCGGTACGCGCGCCGGCGCCAGCGCCCCGAAGCGCGCCGGCAGCCGCCCCGCGTCAACAAACCAGTCGTCCGGCGCGACAGAAGGACCGCTGACGCCGTCGTTCCGGTCCAGTTGCCGTAACAGACGCCGCACCGCGGGCGGCCCGGAGAGATGGAACCGCGCAGCGGTGTCTGCGAGCCCGACACGGACGGTGTACGCGGACGATGGCAATGCTCGGAACATGTCCTCATCCGTCCAATCGTCGCCGACGCACAATACGAATTCGTTGCCTTTGCCTTCGAGCCAGTCGAGCGCGGCGCTGCCCTTGTTGACGCCCGTCGCGCGCACTTCGACAACTTTGTTTCCCTCGATGACCTGGACGTCAATGTTGCGCGTGAACCCGGTCAGATCGTCGAGCAATTCGCGTGTACGCATCGCTGCCTGTTCCGGATCCGCCCGGCGGTAATGCCAAGCGAGCGAAAACTCCTTCTGCTCGAGCAGCGCACCGGGTAGCCGGTCGACGTAGCGCTCGAGGATGATTCGAATCCGGTCCTGCCATTCGGTCTCGATTGGCCGGCGCAGGCGCCAGGCGCCCGCCACCGGCCGCATCCACGCGCCGTGTTCCGCAATCAGCGCCACCGGCGTGTCGCTGAACCATCGCTCGAGGTCGGAGCGCGGACGGCCGCTAATGATGACCGCGTCGTTGCCTGGCCTGCGCCCGATGGTCCCGAGCAATTCCAGCAATTCGTCGTCCGGCGCTGCATTCGCAGGATCGTCGGAGAACGGCACCAAGGTTCCATCGTAGTCGAGCAAAAGGGAGCGCCGGCGCGCGCCGTCGAACGACTGCACCAACTGGGCGCGTGTTTCGCCCGTCAGGCGTGTCGCACGACGCTCGGCATCGCCTTTCTCGGAATCGGCCATCGCATCGGTGAACTCGGCCGCCCAACGGTTAACGTCATATCGGCGCAAGCGATCCTGCATCAGCGCATTGCGCCGGACCTGCTCGTCAATCGGCATTTCCAGCGCGCGAGCAATCGCGTCTGCAAATTCGTCGCCATGGTAGGGGTTGACCGTCAGCGCTTCGGGCATCTCTTTTGCTGCGCCCGCCATCTCGCTGAGCACAAGCACGCCCGTCTGGTCGACGCGCGACGCCACGAACTCTTTCGCGACGAGATTCATCCCGTCGCGCAGCGGCGTGATTAACGCGACGTCGCACGCGCGGTACAGCGGAATGATCTCGTCGAACGGCAGGTTGCGATATTGGTAGACCAGCGGTGTCCAATTGACGGTACCGAACTCGCCGATAATCGAGCCGACCGTCTGCTCAATTTCACGCTTCATCTGACGATAGCTCGCAACGCCCGTGCGCGACGGCGCGACGGACACCAGGAACGTGACGCGACCGTGCCACTCGGGGTGTTGTCGCAGGAACCGCTCGTACCCACGCAAGCGGTTGATTATCCCCTTCGTGTAGTCGAGTCGGTCGACGGAGAAGATCAACTTCTGACCGTTGCACTGATCGCGCAGCTTCGCGACCCGCTGCTCGGTCTCGCCCGAAGCCGCGGTCGCCCCGATACGCGCATAGTCGATGCCCATCGGAAAGCTGTCGACCCTGACTGCCCGGTCCCCAATGACAAGGCGACCGAGCTTGTGCTCATGGCCGACCGTCCGGAGTACGGAGGTCAAAAAATCTCGCGTGTAATCGTGTGTGTGGAAACCGACGAGGCTTGAGCCGAGGACCCCGTTGATGAGTTCGGCGCGCCACGCCTCTGGCAGCAGCCGGAACAACTCGAACGATGGAAACGGAATGTGCAGGAAGAAGCCGATGGGCAGCGTCGGAAATCGTTGCCGAAGCATCTCGGGCAGCAACATCAGCTGGTAATCGTGCACCCAAACGTGGTCGCCAGGCTCAAGCACATCGGTGAGGTGATCGGCGAAAGCTTCATTCACGCGGCGGTATTCTGCCCAGCCCTCGTCGTCGTAATGAACGAGATTTTGAAAATAGTGAAACAGTGGCCACAGCGTCTTGTTGCAAAAGCCGTGGTAAAAACGCTCGATGCTCTCCGGCGCGAGAAACACCGGTGACGCGTTGTAGCCGTGCGCGTGCTCGCGTACTGCATCGCGCTGGTTCTGCGCGACGTGCGCGCCGGGCCAACCGACCCAGAGGAACGGTTGCTCCGTCTGCTGCATGTAACTCCAGAGGCCGGTCGAAAGCCCACCGGCGCTCATCGT
Organism: uncultured Gammaproteobacteria bacterium; assembly: GCA_964469285.1. GTDB lineage: Bacteria > Pseudomonadota > Gammaproteobacteria > Natronospirales > JAIVGZ01 > JAIVGZ01. Next base: position 5,240 of record CAYXYM010000016.1, read on the forward strand.
AAACTTGGGGACCCGCCGCTCGAACGCCGTCGTGAACGGCAACCGGTTTGAAACAACGACCAGGCGCATCAGCGCACGTTATGTTTCGATAACGAGCTTGGCGCGTCCAGGTGCGCGCCATCATGAACGCCGACGCCAAGTCGGCCGACCAGCTCGCCACCGAGCCACGCGGTGACAGTCGCGACCGCGCCACCCCCGAGCGACAACAGCAGCGCAACTGCGCCGGGATCGGCCGGGAGGTCGCGCCTCAGCGCCCAACTGCCGAGAAACAGAATCAGGACGAGAACGTTGCCCGCGCCATGCATTGCGCCGACCGATTTTGCGCGCGTGCCGCTCGGAATTGACAGCCAGTCAATCGTTCCAAACGGCGCGGCCACGATGCCGCCGATGAGTCCAGCCGAAATCAGCCAGAACGCGACCACGGCCATCGTCTCGTCGCCGCCAACGGCGTGAATCACGTCGAACACAACGGCCGTTGCAAGAAGGCCGAGGGGGAACACAACCAGCATCTGATGAATGGGATGTCCGAGGAGTTTCATCTTGCTATCCATTTAGGGGTATCTCCGCGGGTTCGGTCCGGTAATTTTCGTCCTTCGCGCTTCGCGCTTATGTGCGTTGGGCCGCTTTTACGCGCCGCGCAGGAATCGCGCTGTCACTTGGACAAGCCGCGTCGCCTGATGTCGAATTGCCGCCTTGTCGGCCTCGCTGATGGGTTCGTCGCCCGCAGTCACGCTCGTGCCATATGGATTGCCACCGGCAGCGGACACCGCTTTGTCGGTGTAGCCGGGCGGAACGATGATTGCACCCCAGTGCATAAACGTGAAATACAGCGATTGGAGCGTGGTCTCCTGGCCGCCATGCGCGTTCCCCGCACTCGTCATCGCGCTCACGCACTTGTCGGCGAGCTTGCCCTGCGACCACAATCCGCCGAGCGTATCGATGAACGCGCGCATTTGACTCGGCGCGCCGCCGAAGCGTGTCGGAACACTGAACAGATAAGCATCGGCCCAAGCCATGTCGTCATGGCTGACTTCGGGCACGTCGCGCGTTCGCTCCGCGGTCGCTTTCCATGCGGGCTGGCCTGCCACAACCTCGGCGGGCGCTGTTTCGCGGGCTTTGAGTAATCGGACTTTGGCGCCGGCTTTGCGCGCGGCGTCTGCTGCGGTCCCGGCCATCGTGTGGTTATGGCCGTAGGTGGTGTAGAACACCACCGCGAGTTTCACTTCGCTCATACAGATCTCCTGTTCGCTACATCCCCCAGGATTATTTTTATTGGACCATCAGATTACACGGTTTCGCTGCTCGCCGGCGAGAAATGCGCGCGCATTCGCCGCCATTTCGTCGATTGCGCGCTGGCGCGCCTCGCGCGCGGCCCACGCGATATGGGGCGTGACGATGAGATTGGGTATGCCCGTCTCGAGCAACGGATTCCCGTTGACGGGCGGTTCCTCACTGAGGACATCAATGCCGGCGCCGCCGATGATTCCGGCGCGCAGCGCGTGGGCCAGCGCCGCTTCGTCTACAAGCGCGCCACGCGCGGTATTAATCAACAGCGCGTCGCGCTTCATGCGTTTCAGCGCGGGCGCATCGATTAGCCCGCGCGTCGCCGAGGTCAGCGGGCAATGCAAGCTTACGACGTCAGCGACGGCGAGCAATTCGTCGAGTGGCATACGGCCGCGCTGCGGCGCTGCGTCAGGTCGGTTGGCCACGACGACCGACATCCCAAACGCCTCAGCGATTCGCGCCGTGGCACGGCCGAGCTCCCCGTACCCGATGACGCCGAAAGTCTTGCCGGCGAGTTCAC
>CAYXYM010000017.1:0-5450 GCA_964469285.1 uncultured Gammaproteobacteria bacterium
GCGATGATCTTGTCCTTGCCGTCGATCGAGTTGTTCGCGATGTCGGTGATTTCCTCCATCAGGTTCAGCACACCCTCCTGCGCGTCAGCGGCGTTAGCGGGGGACTTCGCGCTGCTGCCCCGTTGCGCGAGCGCCGTCGCGTCGGTCCGGATACGGCCAATGATATTGCCGGGCTCCAGGAACCAGAATACGTACGCGAAGTACGGGAGCATCAATGCGACGCCCAGGCTCGCGGCACCCAGCGCGAGCAAAATCGCGGCCCGCGGCACGAAGTCGGGTTGCAGCGCAGTACTCAGCCAGATCGCGCAGAAGCTCGCGACGACGAAGTACGACATTACGCTGACATTGATTCGGTCACGCATGAACATCAGCGCGACGCCGGTGTAACGGTCGGACGACAGCTGCACGATGATCGCGACCACGGTCAGCATGATGCCGAGCACCGCGACGATGGTCGCGCCGAGCGCGGGCAACGCGTCGGCGATGAGGTCGGCATTGAAGTTCAGGTAATTCGCCAGCGGACCGACGCCCGCCGGGCGCGCCGGGTCGACCAGCACGAAGTCGACCGCGTAGAGGCCCGCGAACAGCAGCAGCGCAAACACGGAGATGGTGACGACCGGGTATAACCACGGCCCGGGCCGCGGCTGGCGAGGCGCGAGCACAGAGCCACCGTCCGCCGGCAACGCGGCCTCCAAAATTTTGGCGCTCATTCTTGTCCTCCCTCCCCAGACAAGCGTTCGTACGGTACCGTGCCGTTTGCGCTGGCGCAATGCTCGGTGCCGCGTGGGCGGGTATCGTGCGCCAATGCCACTATTCGCGGATGGATTTCGCCCGTTTTTCCTCGCTGCGTCCGGCCTTGCCGCGCTCCATGTCGCGGGCTGGATTGCGTTCCTAACCGGCGCCGGCCAGAGCCCGGCCGGTTGGTCGCCGGTTGTTTGGCACGGCCACGAAATGGTGTTCGGTTTCGCCGCGGCGTTGATCGCCGGCTTCTTGCTCACCGCGGTCGGCAACTGGACCGGGCGGACCGTCGCCAGCCCCTGGCTCATCGCGGCATTGTTCGCGCTCTGGCTGGTACCGCGCGTCGGACTCGCGTGGCCAATCCTGCCGATGCCGGTCGTCACGCTGCTTGCAGCGGCGTTCTTCCCCGCGCTGACCCTTATCGTCGCAGCACCGATTGTCGCGACCGAAAACCGGCGCAACTACCCAATCATCGCCGTGCTCGCGGCGTTATCGGTCGCCGGCGTCGCGGCGCACCTGTGGCCGTCCGTCACGTTTCTTCGCGCCGCCATTGACGTCGTCACGGTGCTGCTCGTGATTGTTGGCGCGCGCGTGATTCCGTTCTTCACGGCGCGCGCGCTGCCCGCGCTCGGCGTCGCCGATGCACCAGAGCGCGTCGGCCATGCATCGGTCATCGCGGTGTTGGTGGCGCTCCTCGCGGGATGGATCGCACCTGACTCGGCGTGGCCCGGCTGGCTCGCGGTCGGTGCCGCGGCATTGCTGGTGGCGCGCATGGCGTATTGGAAATCGTGGTGCACCGTACGGGTACCGCTACTGTGGATTCTGCACGTCGGTTATCTGTGGATTGCGGTCGCACTCGTGTTGCGCGCGACCCCATTCCCGCCGACCGCAACGCTGCACGCGTTGACGATGGGTGCGCTTGGCAGCCTCGCAATCGGCATGATGACGCGCGTCGCGCTCGGCCACAGTGGCCGGCCACTACACGCTGACGGCTGGATGGTGGCTGCGTTCGTGCTGGTCGCAACCGCCGTGCTGCCGCGCCTCATGTACCCGCTGCTGCCATTCAACGCGGGGCGATTCGCATTGTTCGCAGCCGCTGCCCTCTGGGTCGCGGGTTTCCTCATTTACTTCGTGCGTTTCCTACCAATCATGGTCAGCAAGCGGAACTTTCAGTAGGCTCAAGGGCTCATACCGTCAGACGACCCCTAAACGGAGACCCCCATGAACAAAACCCTACTGACCGCGGCCGCGCTGGGCCTCACGCTCGCGACCGGCGCCTGGGCAAACCCGGGTGACCACGGCGGCGAACGACACGCGATGCATATGGACCGAATGGCCGAGCGGCTCGATCTTGATGATGGCCAGCGTGCCCAAATTGAGGCACTGATGAAGGCGCACCACGAGCGGACCGCCGAAGCTCGCGCCGAAATCAAGCAGTCGCACGAGCAGATGCGCAATGAGGTCCGCGCGATCCTGAACGAAGAGCAGGTCGCGAAAATGGAAAAGATGCACGAACGTAAAGACAAGAAAAAGGGCAAGGGCCGGATGAAACACGACGACCACGAAGGCTGAGTTGCAACGCCTCTGAAGTGCTACATAAAAAGGCCCGCTTTCGCGGGCCTTTTTTTAACTAATGTGTCTCAAGGTAGCGTATCGCCTCGGTCAATCCGCGCTCGCCGGCAATGAGGTCGGCCGGCACGGCGTTCAGCTCCCGGTTGTAGCAGTGCATCCAGTCCCGCATCGTCGCGTCGTCACCGGCCGACACGACGTCGAGGATCCAGCCCAGGCGCACGAGCTGGACGAACGCGTCCCAGCGCGGGTCGGCAGGGTCGAGCTCGCCGTCCTCGTTCTCCATCGATGCGATTTCGGCGAGGCGCAGCCCGGTTGCGGACGCGAGGCGTTCACGGCTCAAGCCAAGGCGGCTTGTCGTGCGGAGCAGCGCGCGGCTCATTACCGCGCGGCGCCGGATTAAGGTGATGTCTTCGTTCATGTGGCGAGTTGTACGCGCTTGCCGGGGACGCGGGTGCGAACTCCATCACACTATTTGAGTGCTAAAATTCCCAAATCTAGGATTTCACGCCGATGGTCGTGCACTCTGTTCGCGGGTACGCGGTAGCCCACCCGGATGAGATTCGTTCAGGAACTGGATGAGTTGCTCGCGTACGAAACTCCGCAGGCGAAATGCAGCGGCGGCGCTCGGTGAACTTACGGCGATACGCAGCTGCAGATTCGACGGCAGCGCTTCGAACACCACGAGCTCGGCCACCCGGCCATCCCAGTCCGGGTGGTCCGCGACGAGTTCCGCCAGCTTCGCACGCAGGACGGCCATGGGGGTCGCGAAGTCCACGTGCAGGAACACCGTGCCGATTAGCGCCGAAGTGCGCCGCGTCCAGTTTGCGAACGGGTTTTCGAGGAACCAGCTGATGGGCAATACGAGCCGACGGTCGTCCCACAAGCGCAGCACGACATAAGTCAGGGTAATCTCTTCGACCGTACCGAGTTCGTCGTTGATGACGACGACGTCGCCGAGTCGGATCGGCTGCGCGAGCGCGATCTGGAAGCCGGCAATCAGGTTGCCGAGCGTGCGCTGTGCGGCGAAGCCGAGCACGATACCGGCGATGCCCGCCGACGCGAGCAGGCCCGCGCCGAACTGTCGGAAGCCTTCGAACTGTAATAAGACCGAGGCACCGGCGATGACCCAAACTGTAATCGCGACCACGCGCCGCAGGATCCGGAACTGCGTGTGTACGCCGCGCGCGTGCAGGTTGTCGTCGGTGTCGAGGTTGACGGCTGCCTTGAGTACGTCCTCCATCACGCAGGTCAGGCGCACGATGAGCAGCGCGATGGACGCAATTAGTAGGATGACGAACAGCGGCTCGAGCCAAACGCGCTGCGCGTCCGGCAGCCCGGCGGCGGGTAGTGCGAGGTAAACGCCGGTGAGCGGAAAAAGCCAGGCTGCAACGTCGCCGACGCGGCGCGTCAGCGAGTCGGCGAGGACCACACTACGACGGCGCAGCCCGCGGCGGACCGCGACGCGCGCAACCGCGAGCGCGCCGAGACCGAGCAGTGCGCCCACCGACAGCACGAGCAGGCGCTCGGCCCATGGCATGAGTCCGTCCATCCCCCACGAATACGACTTCAGGGATGGGCGGTCCGTACGGCTGCGAACCGATGCACGCGCTACGGTAAACTGCGCCGATGATGATTATCGTGCTGGTTTACCTGCTGCTCTCGGTCATGGTCGCCGTTTACGCGCGCAACCGCGGCCACTCGTTGTTCGGCTATTTCCTGCTGGCGCTGCTCGCGACCCCGTTTCTCGCGTTCATCGTACTGCTGCTGATTGGGCCCGCACGACCGCCAGAAGTCTAAGCGCTATTTGCCTTTCTTTTCGCGCTTGGCGGCGCGCTTTTCCTGTAGCGTCATTTTCGGCTGCTTCTTGGTTTCGCGCTTCTGGTCTTTTGATTTAGCCATCTCTCGATCCTCTTAAGCGCCACGCATCCACCGAGTAGCGGGGCGCGCCGTACAACACAAAAAACACCGCGCCGACCAGCATCGCAATCACTGCGATGTTCTGCTGGAAGGGCAGCCCCCAATGCACCATCACAATCGCGACAATCCAATTGATGACCATCACCGCCGCCGCCTGTCGCACATACAACCCGAGCGCGAAGCAGATGCCCGCGATGAACTGCGCGTAGACACCGAGGTACGCAGCGTACTGCGGGTACGGGAAGCCATTCTGCGCGAGGAAATCGCGAAATTCCATCATGCGCGCGTGACTCAATACATTGTCGAGCGTCCCGTATATCAGCACGAACGCGAGGAACAGCCGAAATATGAGGGGCGCGAGGTCGCGGTAACGGTTTTCAGTCATGTAGCAGTATAGTATTGCCTAGCCAAGGAGGCGCAATGGACGGCAACAGGATCTGGCGGATTGTCGGAATCTACGCACTGGTTGCGACGGCCTGGGTGCTCGGCAGCGACTGGCTGATGCTGCAGTTCGTGTCGGCCGAGGCGCTCGCCGAAGCGGGCATGCTCAAGGGCGCCGGTTTCGTGCTGGTCACGTCGGTGATTCTGCTCGTCATCCTGCGTCGGTTGGATACGAGCGAGCGGCGCGCGCTGGTCGCCGAGGCCGGTAATCGCACGCTGACACGGCGCGTGCCGCAGTTCTTCGCATCGATTCCCGTCGTGGTGTACGCCCTCGAGCGCGACGGCGACGGTTTCAAGCCGGTGTGGGTCAGCGAAAACATCAAGGATACGTTCGGTTATTCCGTCAGCGAAGCGCTCGTGCCCAATTGGTGGCACACGCACGTGCATCCGGACGACCTTGAGGCCACCATCAATGCATTGAGCAAGATCGTGGACCACGGGGCAGTGACCTACGACTACCGGTTCATCCGCGCCGATGGCCGTGTCGCACACATCAATGACGAGCTTCGCTATGTCGCTGCGACCCCGACAGAGGCCGCGCAAGTCGTCGGCGCGTGGACCGACATCAGCGCGCGCGTCGCGATTGAAGAAGCGCTACGTGGTTCGATCGAGCGCGCTGATCGCACGCTGGTCGCCACGGTCGACGTTGTCTCGCACATGGTCGAGGTTCGCGACCCCTATACCGCCGGGCACGAGCATCGCGTCGGTGAAATCGCCGCCGCGATTGCCGAAGTGCTCGGCCATGACGAGCACATGCAACGGGGGCTACGAATTGCCGGCTC
>CAYXYM010000018.1:0-3319 GCA_964469285.1 uncultured Gammaproteobacteria bacterium
TCGGTCGCCCTGCACGCGAAGGTCAAGGTCCGCCTGACCGATCGTGAATTCGCGGACGCGAAGCCGGCCATCGTCGAAACGACCGTCGGGCGCGCGTTGCTGTCCGAGATTCTCCCGGACGGGATGCCGTACGCGATGGTCAATACGAATATGACGAAGAAGGCGATTTCCGGCCTGATCAACGGCTGCTACCGCCGCGTCGGCCTGAAAGACACCGTCGTATTCGCCGACCAGTTGATGTACATGGGCTTTGCGTATGCGACACGCGCCGGCGTTTCGATCGGCGTTGACGACATGGTCGTTCCGACCGAGAAGGCGCGCATCCTCGGCGTCGCGGAACGCGAGGTCAAGGAAATCGAGGGCCAGTACGCATCCGGCCTCGTCACGAACGGCGAGCGTTACAACAAGGTCGTCGACATCTGGTCGCGCACCAACGACCAAGTCGCGAAGGCGATGATGGACAAGCTCGGCACGGACGAAGTCAAGGCCGCTGACGGCACGATTGTGAAGCAGCCGTCGTTCAATTCGATCTTCATGATGGCCGATTCCGGCGCGCGTGGTTCCGCAGCTCAGATCCGCCAGCTCGCCGGCATGCGCGGCCTGATGGCGAAGCCGGACGGCTCGATCATCGAGACGCCGATCACGGCGAACTTCCGCGAAGGCCTGAACGTGTTGCAGTACTTCATCTCGACCCACGGCGCTCGTAAGGGTCTCGCGGATACCGCTTTGAAGACCGCGAACTCCGGTTACCTAACGCGTCGTCTCGTCGACGTCGCACAGGACCTCGTGGTCACCGAGGATGATTGCGGCACGACCGACGGTGTCGTGATGACCCCAATTATCGAAGGCGGCGAAGTCGTCGAGCCACTGCGCTCACGCGTTCTCGGCCGCGTAATCGCGGTCGACGTGATGAAGCCGGGCTCGACCAGCGAGGTCGCGATTCCCGCCGGCACGCTGCTCGACGAAACGCGCGTCGCTGCGATGGACGAGCAGGGCATCGACCAGGTCAAGGTTCGCTCCGCAATTGCCTGCGACACGCGCTACGGCGTGTGTGCAGCGTGTTACGGCCGTGATCTTGGCCGCGGACACCTCGTCAACATGGGCGAAGCGGTCGGCGTCATCGCCGCGCAGTCCATCGGTGAGCCGGGTACTCAGCTTACGATGCGCACGTTCCACATCGGTGGCGCGGCATCGCGAGCGGTCGCAATCAACAGCGTCCAGATCAAGTCGAAAGGCACGGTCAAGCTGCACAACATCAAGATCGTGCAGCACGAGAAGGGCCACTTCGTCGCGGTTTCTCGCTCGGGCGAGGTGAGCGTCATCGACGACTACGGTCGCGAGCGCGAGCGCTACAAGATCCCGTACGGCGCGTTCCTGACCGCCGAGGACGGCGCATCCGTCGAGCCGGGCCAGGTCGTCGCGAACTGGGATCCGCACACGCACCCGATCATCACCGAGGTCCAGGGCACGGCCCGGTTCCACGACTTCATCGACGGCGTGACGGTCCAGCAGCAGATTGACGAGATGACGGGGCTTTCGAGCATCGTCGTGCTCGACCCGAAGCAGCGCGGCACGGCGGGCAAGGACAAGCGCCCGACAATCCAGTTGATCGATTCGAAGGGCAAGGAGCTACATATCCCGGGCACGGACATCCCGGCGCAGCATGTGTTGCCCGCGAACGCGATTGTGACGGTGCAGGACAAGGCGAAAGTCGGCGTCGGCGACGTCATCGCGCGTATCCCGCAGGAATCGTCGAAGACCCGCGACATCACCGGCGGTCTGCCGCGCGTGGCCGATTTGTTCGAAGCCCGCAAGCCGAAGGACTCGGCGATTCTCGCCGAATACAGCGGCGTAGTCGGCTTCGGCAAGGACACGAAGGGCAAGCAGCGTCTGATCATCACGGACAAGGACGGCGTCCAGCACGAAGAGCTCATCCCGAAGTGGCGCGCGGTAAACGTCTACGAGGGTGAGCACGTCGAGCGTGGCGAGACCATCGCCGACGGCGAACCGAGTCCACACGACATCCTGCGCCTGCTCGGCACGACAGCGCTCGCGACGTACCTCGTGAAGGAAATCCAGGACGTCTACCGCCTTCAGGGCGTGAAGATCGACGACAAACACATCGAGGTGATCATTCGCCAGATGTTGCGCAAAGTCGAGGTCACCGAAGCGGGCGACACGCGGCTGCTCAAGGGCGAGCAGGTCGACCGTGCGCGCGTGCTCGAGGAAAATGAGCGCGTCGAGACGGAAGGCAAGATTCCAGCGGCATTCGACTATGTGCTGCTCGGCATCACGAAGGCCTCGCTTGCGACCGAGTCGTTCATCTCGGCGGCGTCGTTCCAGGAGACCACCCGGGTGCTCACCGAGGCGGCCGTCCGCGGCCTCCGCGATGACTTGCGCGGCCTGAAGGAGAACGTCATCGTCGGGCGCCTGATTCCGGCCGGAACGGGTTCTGCCTACCACGAAGAGCGACGCCGCCAGCGTGACCGCATCCTCGAGCCGACCGTGACGCCAGAAATGAGCCTCGCAGAGGCGGTCGAGCGGTCCGAGGCCAACGGCGATTAAACGGGACCGCGGCCGCCGTGTCCTTGACCGGCGGCCGCTTCACCCGTAGAATTCCCGCTCTTTAATTCCGCGGGCCGGCTCGCGCCGGCCCGCTTAATTTCTGGACCAAAATAGAGAAACTCAATGGCGACTGTGAATCAGCTCGTGCGCAAGCCGCGCACGATCCAAAAGGCCAAGAGCGACGTTCCCGCGCTCAATGGTTCCCCGCAGAAGCGGGGCGTCTGCACACGCGTGTACACGACGACCCCGAAGAAGCCGAACTCGGCCCTCCGGAAAGTCGCCCGCGTGCGTCTGACCAACGGCTTCGAGGTCACGAGCTATATCGGCGGCGAAGGCCACAACCTGCAGGAGCATTCGGTTGTTCTGATTCGCGGCGGCCGCGTGAAGGACTTGCCGGGCGTGCGCTACCACGTCGTCCGCGGCAGTCTCGACACCTCCGGTGTCACCGCCCGTCGCCAGGGCCGCTCGAAGTACGGCGCCAAACGGCCCAAGGGATAACCAGACATGTCACGACGCAGAGTTTCAGCCAAGCGCACCATCCTGCCGGATCCGAAGTACGGCAATGAGATGCTCGCCAAGTTCATGAACATGGTGATGGAGAGCGGCAAGAAGTCGACCGCCGAACGCATCGTCTACGGCGCGCTCGACAGCATCGTCGAGAAGAAGGGCGGCGACCCCGTCGAAGTCCTCGACAAGGCGCTCGACAACGTACGCCCTCAGGTCGAGGTGAAGTCCCGCCGCGTCGGTGGCGCGA
>CAYXYM010000019.1:0-6270 GCA_964469285.1 uncultured Gammaproteobacteria bacterium
CGCGGGTCGAAATTCGCACGTGCTTTTTGCAGCTCACCGACCGGCAGCCGGGCCGACTCGCTGAGCCAGTCACGGCGCTGCCGCGCTTTGGTGACCCCGATTTCAATCCGGTCGAGCGGCTCGATATCTGCGGCGAATCGCACCACCACTGGCAGGAAGCGCTCGAGCGCGAAGTCGACCTGCCCGCGGCGTCACTTGCGGAACTCTCCGGCGCTGGCGTAAGCCAACGCTTTGATTACGACGACGAGCGCTCGTTCGAGGGACTGCGCGACGAATCTGGGAACATCGCTGCGGTGCTGGTGCGCACGCGCGAGCGACTGACCGGCGAAATCAGCGCGTACTCGCAGCGCATCGGCGAGGATGTCTATCGCGTGACCGTACGCGTCGAGAACCTTACGCCGCTCAGCGGCGCATCGCGCTGGGATGATGACGCGGCCGCACGCAGTTCGCTGGCGTCCGCGCACACGGCGCTGTCCGTGACAGACGGGCGCTTCGTCTCGTTGATCGACCCGCCGCCCGATTATGAAGCCGCGGTGTCCGGCTGCGTGAACAAGGGGTGCTTTCCCGTTCTCGTCGGCGACCCTGCGCGCTGTGACACGCTGCTTGCCTCACCGGTGATCCTGTACGACTTTCCGCATAATTCGCGGTAAACTGGCGCTTATGAGGCAACTGCTCCTGAGCGTTCTATCACTCGCACTGTCGGTGCCCGCCCTGGCTGGCGACAGACTCACGGTCACGATGCACGCGGCCGAGCGCGACGGGATCGGTGATGTGGCCGGCGAAATCGCGATTAGCCGCAGCGAGCACGGCTTGGTGTTTATGCCGTCGCTTAAAGGCTTGCCGCCCGGGTTACACGGCTTCCACGTGCATCAGAATGCGAGGCTTCCACGTGCATCAGAATGCGAGCTGTGCGCCGCAGGAGAAAGACGGCACGGTCACGCCCGCGGGCGCGGCCGGCGGCCACTACGACCCCAAGGACGCCGGCGAACACGGCACCCCGTGGGGCGACGGTCACCGCGGGGATCTGCCGGCGCTGTTTGTTGATAACGACGGCAACGCCGGGTATCCGGTGCTCGCGCCACGGTTGGCGTTCAAAGACCTCGATGGACGCGCGCTGATGGTGCATGCCGGCGGCGACAACCACTCCGACCACCCTGAAGCGCTTGGCGGCGGTGGTGCGCGCATTTACTGCGGCGTGATTCACCTGTCCCGCCACCAACACGGGACATAAGCACCCGCGGATAATCCGGCGATGCGCACGGCGCTCGCCACCGTTCTTCTGTTCACCAGCTGCACCGTTGCCGCCGACTGGCGCGCCGAGGTGCTGCAGCTCGCTCGCGCCGGTGACGGCAAAGCGGTCGTGGCGCTCGCCGAGGCCAAGCGCACGCCGTGGCTCTCGCCGCGCGTCGCCCGCATCCTCCCGGCGCCCGATGCGTACGTCGGTTGGGTACTGACGCAGTCCCACGCAATCGCTTACCGCGCCGGCGACGCGCCCGCGGTGCGTGTGCTGACGCTCCCTGATTCCTTCGACTCGGACGTTCGCGCCTTGCGCGAAAGTCTACTCGCACGCGCATCCATTCAATACGACGCCGTAGTGCGCATGCGTACAACGTTGATTGCCCCGATCACCGACTGGCTGACCGACTATCCCGCGTGGGTCTTCGCGCCGGACGGGGCGCTCGCATCGCTTCCTTGGTCGCTCGTCGCGGAGCGACCGATTGTGCTCGCGGTATCGGAGCGGGGCGCAGCGCTATCGTCGTCCCGCGTCGCGCGTGCCCGCGCACGGCCACCCTTGCTCCTCGCCTACGCGCGCACCTCGCTCCCCGCGGCACGCGCTGAAATCGAACTCGCCGCACGCGCCCTCGAGGGGACCGCGACGCTGCTGCACGGGCCAGGCGCGCTCGATGCGTTACGCGATGCTGCCTACGACGGCACGCTGTCCGATGCGCGCTTTATCCTGATTGCTGCTCACGCTGAGGAACGCGACGGCTCAATCGTGCTCGACCTCGGCCCCGGCGCCGACGCGCGCTACGCACCGACCGATACCGTGCACTTGCAGTTTGGCGCGGAGCTCGTGGTGCTGTCGGCGTGCGAGACGGCGTTCGGCGCGCGGTTCGCACGTGCCGCGATATTCGCCGGTGTCGGGCAGACGCTTTTGACGCAGTGGCGCGTCGACGATGCGGCGAGCGCGCAGTTCGTCGCGGCGCTGTTCACCGCGCTCGGGCGAGGTGCGCCGGCGCATACCGCGCTGGCCGAGACGCAGCGCGCATTCGCAGCTGGCCTTCACGGGGACCGCTACGCGCATCCGTATTACTGGGCCGGATGGGTTCTGTGGGGCGGGTTATAATCCGTGGCATGGATTCTTTGGCTAAGTTTATCGCTGCGCTGGTCAGCATCATCGTGCTCGCCGCGAGCCTCTTCGTCGGTGCGATTGTCGCGCTCGTTGTGCTCGGTTTCCTCGCGATCGGATGGGCGGTCTTTGCATTCCGGATGTGGCAGGCGCGGCGCCGCGTGCGCGGCACCGAGGCGGCGTCGCCATCGACGACGACGGTCGATGGCGACTACCGCGTCGTAGATGACTCGCGTCAGGAACGGGATTGAGCAGCGACGCCTATCGGCAGTCGCTGCGCCGGCGGCCGCTGTTCACGCCGCTCTACGCAGGCGTCGCGCTGCTCGTCGCAGGCGTGCTGGCGCTCGGCTGGATCGGATTTGCGCTTTGGCAGCCGCCGGGTACGGTCATCGTGGTGCGGCATTTGGAAAAGGCATCGGGCGGCGGCGATGATCCGGCGCTATCTGACATTGGCGCTGCGCGCGCCGAACGGGTCGCGACGGTCCTGGCGGCGACCGGCGTAGATGCAATTTACGCAACCCAATACCGGCGCACGGTCGAAACCGCGATGCCCCTCGCCGAGCGCCTTTCGCTGGATATGCACGTTTACGACGCCGGAGATACCGACAGCCTCGTCGCCGAACTCGACGAGCGACACCGCGCAGCGACCGTCGTCGTCGTTGGCCATAGCAACACCGTCCCGGAAATCGTGGAAGCGTTGTCGGGCGAGGATGTTGGCCCGATTGGCGAAGACCGTTACGGGGATGTGTTCATGGTGGTGCGGCCGCGTTGGGGTCGCGCGACGGTTACTAGAATATTCGTTGAATAACAATAAGATATAACAACTACTTCATGTCAAACAACAAGAACTCCGCGTCGCGGTCAGCGCTGATTTCAAGCTGACGTTCGTGGGTAATCGCTGCGCCATCGCCGGACCCGAGCGACGTGCCATTCAAAGATAACTCCCCACCGACCAACTGCATCCACGCACGCCGACCCTCGCCAAGCGCATGGCTGAGCGTTGTGCCGGTCGCTGGCCTGGCAACGTACAGATAGGTGTCCTGATGAATCGCAATCGGCGCGCCCGCGCCGTCGGGGGCGGCAAGCAGCGCCAACACATCGTCGGCAGCGCCTGCGGGGAGCTTCGTTTGGCCGTAGCGGGGCGCGTGCCCGGCCGTGTCGGGAATGATCCAGATTTGTAGCAGGTGGACTGGGTCGGTCTCCGACGCATTGAACTCGCTGTGCCGGACGCCGGTGCCCGCCGCCATGTATTGGAGCTCATCGACGCCGATCACCGAGCCGTTCCCCATACTGTCACGGTGCGCGAGCGCGCCGTCGACAATCCACGTCAGGATTTCCATGTCCCGATGCGAGTGGGGCGGGAAACCGCCGCCGCCCGCGATGTGATCTTCATTGATGACGCGCAGCGGCCCGAATCCCATGTGCGCACGGTCATGATAGTCCGCGAATGAGAACGAATAGCGCGTCTTTAGCCAGCCATAATCGCCGCGCCCGCGCTCATCGCTGCGGCGGACCGTGATCACTGGCCGGCCATTGCCTTCAGTGTGATGCCGACCAGGTACGCGGCGTAAGTGCCCGTCACGTATCCGATCGAGCCCATGATTACGCCCACCGGTGCGAGGTTCGGGTGGAACGCAGACGCGACGACCGGCGTCGATGCGGCGGCGCCGATGTTCGCCTGCGAGCCGACCGCGAAGTAGAACAGTGGCGCTTTCAGGAGCTTCGCCGCGGTGAACAGCACAATGATGTGGACGAGCATCCAGATGATGCCGAGCACCAGCAGCCAGGGCACTTCGACCAGCGCGCGCAGATCCATCTGCAGCCCGATGCTCGCGATCAGGAAATAGAGCATTACCGAGCCGAGTGCCGACGCGCCCGCGCCTTCGAGGCGCCGGAGTTTCGTGAAGCTCAGCAACAGCCCGGCGGTGGTCGCCGTCAGCACCAGCCACAGGAACGATGAATTGAGGTTCAGTTGTGCGGCCCATGGGAACTGGCCGAAGAACGCCGCCATCGGCCCGGCGACCGTATGCGCGACCGCGACCAACCCGAACGAGAGCCCGACCATGATCATCAGGTCGGTCAGGGTCGTCACGCGGCCATGCTCGGCGTGGAACGCCTCAATCCGGCGCGTGATTTCCTGGATCGCCGAGGTGTCGGCGCCGGTACGACGGTCGATGGCTTCAGCACGGGCCGCGAGGAATAGCAGCGTCGCCATCCACAGGTTCGCCACGGCGACGTCGACGACCGCGAACTGCCCGAACGTATCTGCGTCGACGTTGAACACCTCGCGCATCGCGACCATGTTCGCGCCGCCGCCGATCCAGCTGCCGGCGAGCGCGGCCATACCGGCCCAGGTGTCGCCCTCCATGGTTGGCGGGTGGATGATGCCCATCGCGAGGAACGCGACCACCGCGCCGAGCATCACGCCGAGCGTGCCTGCGAACAGCACCGCAATCATCTTCGGCCCGAGCTTCAGAAGCCCTTTTACGTCGACCGACAGCGTCAGCAACACCAGTGCCGCCGGCAGCAGCGCATCGCGCGAGATCGGCGCGTACAGCGACGTCGCGTGCCCGTCGACCAGACCGAAGGTGTTGTACAGCGCGGGGATGAAGTAACACAGCAGCAGGGCGGGGACGTAGGTATAAAATTTCTTCAGGAACGGCGTCGGGCCGCTCGCAGTCCAGAAAATCAGCCCCAGCGTCGCGGCGATGAGCCCGACAACAACGATGTCATTGGTTATCATCGGAACATGGTAGCCCAGCGGACACTCGCGCACTACAACCAGCACGCGGTCGAGTTCTGGCAGGGCACGCGCGACCACGACGTCACGCAGAACATCGACGCGCTGCTGCGCCATATCGACGGGCGGCCGCCGTTGCAGATTCTCGACTTCGGCTGTGGACCCGGACGCGACTTGGCGACCTTTCGTTCACTCGGGCACGAACCCATCGGCCTTGACGGTTCGCCGGCGCTCGCCGCGCTGGCCGGCGAGCACAGTGGCTGCGAGATCTGGGAGCAGGATTTCCTCGCGTTGCAGCTGCCGCCCGGGCGCTTCGACGGCGTCTTCGCGAATGCGTCGCTGTTCCATGTTCCGAGCGCCGACCTGCCGCGCGTGCTGCGCGCGTTGCATGCGACCCTCAAGCCGGGCGGCGTATTGTTCAGCTCGAACCCGCGCGGTGACGATACTGAAGGCTGGAATGGAGACCGCTACGGCGTCTATCACCGACTCGAGTCGTGGCGTGTGTACGTCGAGAACGCAGGGTTCGCCGAACTTGAGCACTACTACCGACCAACTGGACTCCCGCGCGATCAGCAGCCGTGGCTCGCGACTGTGTGGCGGAAGTCATGAGGACACCACTCGACCGGCAGCCAAGGCTAAGCGGGGAGCTGCTCGAGCTCCGGCCGTTGCACGCGGATGATTTCGACGCGCTGTTCGCCGTCGCCGCCGACCCGCTGATCTGGGAGCAACACCCGGAACCGAACCGTTGGCAACGCCTGGAATTCGACCGCTTCTTCGCGGAAGCCATGGGCTCGGGCGGCGCATTGGTCGCGATCGACCGCGCGAGCGGCGCGATCATCGGCTCGTCCCGCTTCCACGTCGATGAGCGGGATGCCCGCGTGCTCGAGATTGGTTGGAGTTTTCTTTCCCGCGACTATTGGGGCGGGCGCTACAACGGCGAGATGAAACGGCTGATGCTCGAGCACGCCTTCGCATCGGTGGCCCGAGTGACCTTCCGTATCGGCGAGCGGAATCGCCGCTCGCGGCGAGCCGTGGAGAAACTCGGTGCCGCACATGTCAGCTCCACGACGGACGATCTCGGACCGGTGGTGATTTACGAGCTCACACCGGCGATGTATGCGGCGCGCGATGCCGAGACGCGCAACAGCGCGAGCGTCGGCGGCCTTCAGTTCAACGCCGG
>CAYXYM010000020.1:0-12652 GCA_964469285.1 uncultured Gammaproteobacteria bacterium
GCTGGAACGTGGCGACCATCAGAGCCGCAGCCGTCGCATCTCGGAATCGGGCGTCGCACGATTCCATATCTCGTCGAACGTACGCAGCAGCCGCCGCGCTTCGAGCGCGTTGTCGAGGTCGGCGAATCCTTCGTAACGGTCAGCTTCTTTGCGGTACAGCAACGCGCGTTCGTCTGCGACCAAGAAGCTCTCGATGACGTTGCGGTGATCCTCGTGCGGTTTGCGCAGCTCAATGTAAGTCGGTAACCGGCGTGCGAGGTCGACGAGTCGGTGGCCCTCGCGGGCGGCGCGCGCGGAATCCTGTACAAGAATCCGTACGCGCGCATAGCGCCCGGCGAGTGCGACCCGGCGAACTTCGTCGAGGAAGGGTTCATTGTTATAGATCTGCGGCTCCAGATCGCGTGTGAGTAGCGCGATGCCGCGCGAAGCCTGCGCGGCGACCCGGACCGCCGCGCGCAAATTCGCAGCCCAGCCGTCGAGCGCGATGCGCGGACCGAGTTCTAGAACCATCGACTGGTGCGGAATGTCGGCCTCGTCGAATTCATCGCCGTCGGCGATGAAGCCGTGTCGGGAGTAGAACCTCATCGCGTGGACTTGGCTATGCAGGTGGGCGCGTGGCATGCCGGCTTCGCGCGCCGCGTCCAGCAATAGCTTCAGAATCGCGTCGCCAACGCCTCGTCCGCGGAACGCTTCAAGCACCGCCATTCGGCCAATGCGTCCGTCGTCAAGCAAGCGACCGGTGCCGATCGCGCGGCCGTCCGCAGTCTCTGCGAGCGCGTGCACGCAGGTGTCGTCAAGCCCATCCCACTCAAGGTCTGACGGAACGTTCTGTTCCTGCACGAACACAACCTCGCGCACTTCGCGGATGCGTTCGCTGTCATCTGGCCAGCGCGCGGCGCGGACCGTGAACTCTTTATCACTCATCGTCGAGCTCCATCAACTGCCCGCCGGCATACAGTCGGACCAGCAGCGCCATGGCTTGGTCGTCGTCAAGATAACCCGCGAGCGTGTCCTGTGAAAACTCGCGTCGGGTACAGAGCAGGGTGACCAGGGCTTGCAGTCGCGCTTCCGCCTCGAACGAGTCACCGTCCACGCAGAGGCAAAGCGTATCGCCGGCCGGTAGCCAGACCATGCGGCTGCGCGGATCGCGTACGAGCGTGGTTCCGGCCCGCAGCGCCTCGGCGAGCGCGTCGCGCGTGAGCGGCAGCGCAGGCGGTACGCAGTGCAGCCACGCCTTCGGTGCGGTCACGAGTTCACCGAACCAGCGCGGAAACTGGGTACGCCCGGCCGAATGGGCCGCCTCGAGTAATGCGGTTGCGCGCGCGATTGCGGCGTCGGAAAGTCGACCGTCAGCCGCCTCGTTCTCCGCGAGATTGAGGTCCTGGTAACGTTTGGTCTCCGGAATTATCTCGCCGACGCGCTCCGCGAAGTCGGTAATCATCTCGCGCACCGATGGCGCGCGCAGACCGATCGACCAGGTCATGCACTCGCCGATGGCAATACCCCAGTGCGGCACGCCAGGCGGTAAGTAGAGCATGTCGCCGGGCTCAAGCACCCACGCATTGGCCTCGTCGACCCCGAGGGTCCAACGCCGCCGCCCACGCGCTTGCAACAGGAACACATCGTACTGGTCGGTGTGTGGCCCGACGGAGCCACCGTCCGATGCCCACGACACCATCAGGTCTTCAAGCCGCCATTCGGGAAGAAATGCGAACGCGTCCAAGTAGTGTGCGAATTCGGGCAGGTGTTTGTCGACGTCCTGGACGAGCAGCGTCCACGGCTGCTCTTCGCGTTCGGCGAAATCGTCGGCGGTGAAGGGGCCCTCGCGAAGCAGATAGTTTGGTCCGGGTTCAGTGACGATGATGCGGCTTTCCACGTCCGGGTCGCACGCAAGCCCCGCGAGCTCATCGCCGTCGAGCGGCGCGTCGAAATCGGGGAACGCACCGCGGATGAGCAGCGGCTTTTTCTGCCAGTAGTCGCGGAGGAACGCCGCGGGCGTGATGTCACCGAGTGGCGCCAACGCGTCAAATGTCCTCGGCAAGTTTTGCCGCGAGGCCGGTATACGTCGCGGGCGTGAGGGCCAACAGCCGGTCGCGATCGGCCGCGGGAAGGTCGAGCCCACGAATGAACGCATGCAGCGATTTTTTGTCGATGCGGCGACCGCGCGTGAGTTCCTTGAGTTTCTCATACGGCTGTTCGATGCCGTGTCGGCGCATCACGGTCTGCACTGCTTCCCCGAGCACTTCCCAGTTTTCGTCGAGGTCGGCCGCGAGTCGGTTCACATCGACTTCGAGCTTGCCGAGGCCCTGCTGGCACGACTGCATGGCAAGCAGGCTGTGCGCGAGTGCGGGACCCAGATTACGGAGCACCGTCGAGTCGGTGAGGTCGCGTTGCCAGCGCGACACGGGCAGTTTGGCGGCGAAGTGGCCGAGCAGCGCGTTCGCGACGCCCAGGTTGCCCTCGGCATTCTCGAAGTCGATGGGGTTCACCTTGTGCGGCATCGTCGAGGAGCCGGTTTCGCCCTCGACGGCTTTCTGTTTGAAGTAGCCAATCGAGATGTATGACCAGCAGTCGCGGCACAGGTCGAGCAGAATCGTGTGTACGCGCGCCAGGGCATCGCAATATTCGGCGATGCAGTCGTGCGGCTCGATCTGTGTCGTGTAGGGATTCCACGCGAGCCCGAGCCCCTCAACGAAGCGTCGCGCGAGCGCCGGCCACGCGACGTCCGGGTATGCGACCGCGTGCGCGTTGTAGTTACCGACCGCGCCATTGATTTTTCCGAGCAGGTTTGTCGCCCCCAGTTGCGCACGCTGACGCTCGAGCCGGTGCACGACGTTCGCAAATTCCTTGCCGATCGTCGTCGGCGATGCGGTCTGACCGTGTGTGCGCGACAGCATCGGCGTCGCCGCATGCGCGTGCGCAATCGCGGTGACCATGCCAATCACGCGATCCAGTGCGGGCAGCAGCACTTCGCCGCGCGCACGCTCCAGCATCAGCGCGTACGAAAGGTTGTTGATGTCCTCAGAGGTGCACGCGAAGTGCACGAACTCGGCAAGTGGGCCGAGCTCTTGGTCCGCTGCAAGCTGCTCCTTGATGAAATACTCGACAGCTTTCACGTCGTGGTTCGTGATTTTCTCGATGGCCTTGACGCGCGCTGCGCCTGCCTCACTGAAATCGCGGTCGAGCGTTTCCAGCACGCCACGTGCACGCTCGGACAGGGCGGGGACCTCGGGGATGCCGGGCTCGTCGGCGAGCGCCGCGAGCCATGCAAGCTCGACCTTTACGCGATGGTGGATGAGCCCGTATTCGCTGAACAGCGGCCGCAGTGCGGCGGTCTTTCCTGCGTACCGCCCGTCAATCGGGGACAACGCCGTCAGCGCGCTCGAGTCCATGCCGGCTCCATTCAACCAATGATAGAATTAGCCGATTTTAAACGGTTTTACACTACGACGGGGAGATTGCATGACGACGCGTATCGAACACGACAGTTTCGGCGATCTCGAGGTACCCGTAGACGCGTTGTGGGGCGCCCAGACCCAGCGCGCCGTGCAGAACTTCCCGCTCAGCGGCCTGACTTTGCCGCGTGCATTTATCGAGGCACTCGGCCTTATCAAGGCGTCTGCTGCCGAGGCGAACGAGACCCTCGGGCTGCTTGACGGCAAGACGGCCGGCGCAGTCGTGGCCGCTGCGCTGGAAGTCGCCGCCGGTGAGCACGATGCGCACTTCCCGATTGACGTGTTCCAGACCGGGTCGGGTACCAGCACGAATATGAACGCGAACGAGGTCATCGCGGCGCTTGCGTCGAAATCGCTCGGATCGAAAGTACATCCGAATGACCATGTAAATATGGGCCAGTCGAGCAACGACGTGATTCCGACCGCGATCCACGTCAGTGCCGCGCTGCAGGTCGAGCGCCACTTGCTGCCTGCGCTCGCGCACCTCGCCGCGACGATCGAGACCAAGGCGCAGTCCCTGGACGCGAAGGTCAAGACGGGCCGAACGCACCTGATGGATGCGATGCCGGTCCGCTTCAGCCAGGAACTCGGCGGTTGGGCCGCCCAAGTCCGCAACGGCATTGCGCGCGTCGAGGCGACACGTCCGCGGCTGCACGCGCTCGCCCAAGGCGGCACCGCGGTCGGCACCGGCATCAACGCGGACCCACGGTTCGCCGGCGAATTCGCCGCGCGCCTCGCGACGCGCACCGGCGTCGCGTTCACCGCCAGCCGCGATTATTTCGAGAGCTTGTCGGCGCAGGACACCGCGGTCGAATTATCCGGCCAACTGAAAGTCGTCGCCGTTTCGTTGATGAAAATCGCGAATGACCTGCGCTGGATGAACTCGGGGCCGCTCGCTGGGCTGGGCGAAATCAGCCTCCCTGCACTTCAGCCGGGCTCGTCGATCATGCCGGGCAAGGTGAACCCGGTGATACCCGAGGCCGTCGCGATGATTGCGGCGCAGGTGATCGGTAACGACGGCGCGATCACGGTCGGCGGGCAATCGGGCAATTTCCAGCTGAACGTGATGCTACCCATGATTGCCTATAATTTATTGCAGAGCGTGCATATCCTCGGCAGCGGCGCGCGTGAACTCGCCGATTCCGCGATTGCGGGCTTCACGGTGAACGAGCAGGCTATCAAAGCCGCACTCTCGCGCAACCCGATTCTCGTGACTGCGCTTAATCCGGTCATCGGCTATGAACTCGGCGCGAAAATCGCGAAGACTGCCTATGCCGAGGGACGCGCGGTCCGCGACGTCGCGAAGGAGATGACCGATCTGTCAGACGCAGATCTTGAGCGGCTGCTGGACCCGGCCAAGCTGACTGACGGTGGGATTGCCGAATAATCAGTGATGGTGGCCACCCGCGCCGTGTACGTGGCCGTGCGACAGTTCCTCATCGGTGGCCTTGCGCACGTCGGTGATTTCGACGTCGAAGTGCAGCCGCTGGCCAGCGAGCGGGTGGTTGCCGTCTAGCTTCACTTCCGCATCGCCGACCTCGACAATCGTGAAAATCACGTCGCCCTGCGGACCATTGGCCATGACTTGCAGCCCCGGCTTCAGGTCCATGCCTGGGTCGAACTGCTCGCGCGCGACCTCGATGACCATGTCATCGCGGCGCTCGCCGTAGCCACTCTCCGGCTCGATGGTCACGCGTGACTGGAAGCCGGTCTCGGTGCCTTCCAGCGCCTGCTCGAGGCCCGGGATAATGTTGCCGTGTCCGTGGAGGTAGCTCAACGGCTCGTCTGACGACGCATCGATGACGGAGCCATCATCGCCGGTCAGGGTGTAATGCATTGTAACGACGGTATCGCGCGAAATTTGCATCATGGGGTACCTTGGGTTCAGCGGAGAAAAAGTCGATGAATATTGTACACGCACTGGCGCGCGCGGTCGCGCTGGGTGAGGAGGCGGCCAAGGTCGGGTTCGATTGGCCCGAGTTGCAGGGCGTCCTCGACAAAGTCGCGGAGGAGAGCGCCGAGCTGCACGAGGCCATCGCGAGCGGCGACTTGGCGCATGCCGAAGCTGAACTCGGCGATCTGTTGTTCGTGCTCGCGAGTGTCGGCCGTCATCTCGGGGTCGACCCTGAGCGGGCGCTCGACGGCGCTAACCGCCGGTTCAGCGCGCGGTTCGCGCGAATGTCAGCGGACATTGTGGCCGATGGCCTTAGTTGGGACGCACTGACATTGGCTGAGATGGAAAGTCGGTGGCAGCAGGCGAAGAAAAGCCTCCTTTGAGGGATTCACCCAGTTTGACTGCCGTGCGTGCTGGCCAATACTCGTCCCATGGGCCAAGGACTCGGCAGAATCCATTACATGGATGCAATGCGTGCGGTGTTGATGATGCTCGGCATCGTCCTCCACTCGGCACAGGTGTTCAACCCGGCTAACGGCTGGGTCATCCATAGCGCAGATACGTTCCCGCTCGCGAGCTGGCTCGTCGAGGGGATAACGCTGTTCAGGATGCCGGCGTTTTTTGTCGTCGCGGGCTTCTTCTGCCTGCTCTCCATGCAGAAATACAGCGCGCGCGATTTTGCGACGATGCGCGTCGAACGGCTTGCGGTGCCCTTGTTCGTGTGTGCATTGCTGCTCAATTCTTTGCAGACGTTCATTCTAGTGGGCTACGACGCACTCGATTTCAGGTTGCTCTCGCATCTTGCGAACGGGAAGTGGATGTCCCACCTGTGGTTCCTGAACCACCTGTTAGTGTATGTAGGCGTCGGCTACCTCGTCGCCCGCTCGGGCTGGCAGCTGCCAGGCCTGTTCGGGCGCTACGCCGCAGCGGCATTCTCGATTACGCCTCCGTTCGCGTTGATCGTGTTCGTCGCAGGCGCCCACCTCGTCCTGTTCAAGGGCCTTGGCGCGACCGGGCTGCTTGGGCTCGGCGTCGTCGCGGGCACGTTCGACCTCTATAGCATCGCGTGGAATGCACCGTTCTTCCTGTTCGGAATGGTGCTCGGCCTGCGGCGCGAACTGCTCGACCGCTTCGCGCAGGTGTCGCCGGCGCTCGCAGTACTCGTTATCGGTCTGTGCCTGCCGGTCGCGGCCGCCGGCGCTACGCTTGACAGCGCGGCGCTGCGCATCGGCACCGATTTCCTGAAGCTGCTCGCAATCTGGCACGCGGCGGCGCTGTGCTTCCGGGTTTTCCAGCGCGTCGCGAACCGGCCGAGCGCGTTGATGACGAAGCTGTCCGGCGCGTCGTATACCGTGTACCTGTTCCACCATCTGTTCGTGATTGCTTTCGGCATCGTACTCATTCACTACGGCGTCGGCGGCGTGCCGGGCTTCCTCGCGCTCGTCACTGCAGTCACGGTCACTACGCTTCTCATCCATCAGCACGTGGTCGCACCGTCGCCGGTCGGCCGTTATCTGTTCAACGGAATCCGGACACAGAATGCGGGAATTTTCCCAGTATGGCTGCAGCGCCGGCACACTTAAGGTAATTCCATGAAGCTGACACCGTTGCTCGTGCTGCTCGTGACCGCCGTTTTCGGAACTGATGCGTCCGCACAGACCACGTACTACGTCGACGCGCGCGGCGATTGCGACGGTCATACGCCGTGTTTCAACACCATCAATGAAGGCGTCGACGCAGCGGCGAGTGGCGACACGGTTTCGGTCTTCGGGGGCGAGTACGACGAATCCCTCACGCTCGATGGGGCGGCCGGTGTCTCGCTACGCACGCATGTCGAGCCGTTTGCGGAGCTAAGTTGCACGGCTAGCCCACGGTCGAAACGCGCATCGTTCAATGGCCTCAGACTCGAGGACAACAACGACGGGTTTCGCGTCGAGAACATGACGTTCGGGGGCGCCGAGGTTTACGGGGCCGCGCGCGGCGCGGCATTCATCGGCAACCGTGTCGGGGGCTTCACGCTCCTGGTGTGCGATCTCGAAATCAGTCACAACGTCATCCACGGCCGCGGCATCGACATCACTGGCGCGGGCGATGACTGCATAATCGCAGACAACTCGTTCGAGGGTGCGGATTTGGCGCTCGAATTACTCGGAGGCATCATCGGCCTGACGGTCAGGGACAATTTCTTCCACGACGGCTCCATGTTGTTACGCACGGACATCATGCGCGACAGCGTATTCGCGCAGAACAGGCTCGACGGTGGCTCGATCGTTATCGCGGGCCGGATCGTCATCGGCAATGTCTTCGAAGGCAATGGCATCAGCGGCGGCGGTAATCTCGTGCTGCAGGGCCGCGAATCCGGTACCGACGGGAATCAGTTGATCGGCAACGACGTGCGGGGCAGTGCGGAGACGGGCATCCTCGTGGACATCGCAAGTGAAATACTGCCCGAGATTAGCGCGTCCGGCGCCAACGAAATCATCGGTAACACGGCGCTGGACAACACCGGCTGCGACATCGAAGACATCAGTCATCCGGACATCGATAACACCTGGTCCGGCAACACCTTCGGGACCGCCTGCGGCTCCGCCGACGGTTGATGCGAACGCTTCTTTCACTCTTGATGACCTTTCTGGCCAGCCCCGTGCTCGCGCAGACGACGCACTACGTCGCCGCGGACGGGCGATGCGGTGGCTTCACGCCTTGCCATACAACCGTCGCGGCCGGCGTGGCCGCGGCGACCGTCGGCGACACGGTTGCGGTGTTCCCCGGGATTTACAACGAAGCGATCACACTGAGCGACAAAGCGGGCGTCACGCTGAAGGCGAACACGTCAGACAATGACGGCGCGCGCGTCTGCAAGGCGAATCCCGAAACGAAACGTGCGACGCTGGCCGGGCGGCTGACGCTCGTCGGCGATAGCGACGGCGCACGAATCGTCGGACTCGCGCTGCCGGCGGGCATACAGGTAACCGGCACGGCAAGTTCGTTGTCGTTGATGGGCAACGCAATCGGTGGCTTGTTCATCGCGAACTGCGTCGGCGCGATGCTGCGGCACAACGTGTTCACGGACGACGTCTTCGTGAACTCGTCAGTCGGGTGCGTGATGGAGGACAACGCATTCGATGGTGCGGATTTCGCGTTCGACGCGGCAGGCGTCGCGACGGAGACCGTGCTTCGCGACAACATCTTCACTGGCGGGGCGCTGTCGTTCGTCGCCGAGGACACCCGCGATAATTTGATTGCAGGTAACCGTATCGCCGGCGGGGGGCTGGCGATTGGCGGCCGCGACGCGGAACGCAATGTTGTCGAGCAGAACTCAATTAGCGGCGGCGGAAGCCTTCGGCTCACGGCCAGCGGTGGGTTCGGGAACCGCTTACTCAACAACCATATTTCGGGCAGCGCGGATAGCGGCTTGTTCGTCGAAATCCGCGTCGCGGGTGGTAACGAGATCTCGGGGAACAAGGTGCTGGAGAGCGCCGATTGTGACATCGAGGATACGAGCCACCCGGACGTGGTCAATACTTGGGCCGAAAACGAGTTCGGGACCGCATGCGGTTCCGCCGACGGCTAAGCGGTTCCATTCAGCTTCGATTCAGCCGTCTCCCCCTAGTGTTGCGTCATCGAACCAGGGGAGTAGGTCATGAACAGACTCACGACAGTCGCGGTTGCAGGGGTGGCGATGCTGGCGTCCGTCGCGGACGTCGGCGCGCAGGAATCGCAGTACGCGTGGGCGCGGGTGCTCGACGTGCAGCCCGTCACGCGTCTCGTCAGGACCGAAGTACCTCATCGTGAATGCCGCACCGAAGAAGTCACACGGCGTGGCTCCGGTGCGAACCCGACCGGCGCGTTGCTCGCCGGGGCGTTGATTGGCGGCGTGGTTGGTAACCAGATCGGCAGTGGCAGCGGGCGCCGCGCGGCGACGGCGGCGGGTGTGCTGATTGGCAGCGGGATGGGTCATTCGAGCGCGACGAGCGCCCCGCGGACTTCGGTCGAGCAGCGCTGTGAGGTCTATACCGAAATCCACGAGGAAGAGCGGTTCGATGGATATCGGGTCAGCTACGAGTATGGCGGCGCCGCCTACGTGACGCGTACGGACCGCCACCCTGGCGACCGCATCCGCGTGCAGGTATCCGTCCGGCCCGCATCGTTCTAAGATGCCCCCGATGCCGCGCTTTCTGACAGCCCTGTTCCTGACCGTCGCTGCGCTGGCGTGTTCGCTGGAAGCGAGCGCGTTGCCAAGCGAGCAGAAGCGCGATACGCAGGAACGGCCGGTCGTGCCGCAGATTCGTTACTCGCTCGACCAGGCAGTCGCAATCGCGCGGCGTGAAGTGCCAGGGCGGGTAGTCGGCGCAAACTCGCGTTACCAGCGTGGGCGCGTGACGCACGAAATTAAAATCCTGACCGAGCGGGGCGCCGTGCACGTCGTCCGCGTGGACGGAGAAAGCGGCCGCGTGTCGCACTGAGGCGAGATGCGGGTACTTCTGGTCGAGGATGAAGCGGCGCTGCGCGAATCCGTCCAAGACGCGCTCACCGATGCCGGTTACGCACTTGATGCGGCCGCAGACGGTGAGGAGGGGCTTTATTTCGGCACCGAGTACGCGCCCGACGTCGCCGTAATCGACCTCGGTCTCCCCAAACTCAACGGTATCGAACTCATTCGCCGGCTGCGCGCGGAACATCGCTCATTCCCGATTCTCGTACTCACAGCCCGCGACCGCTGGCAGGACAAGGTCGAAGCGCTCGGCGCGGGTGCCGACGACTACCTCGTGAAGCCGTTCCACGTCGAGGAGCTGCTCGCACGACTGAACGCGTTGCTGCGGCGCGCATCCGGCTGGTCCCAGCCGGTGCTCTCGTGCGGGCCGATCGACATCGATACGGCGGCGCAGCAGGTCCGTGTAGCGGGCGCGCCGGTTGAACTCACGACCTTCGAGTACCGCGTGCTGCAATACCTGGTGTTGCACGCCGGCGAGGTCGTATCCAAGACGGAACTTACAGAGCATCTTTACGATCAGGATTATGACCGCGACAGCAACGTGATCGAGGTATTCGTGGGGCGATTGCGCCGCAAGCTCGACCCGGATGGCTCGCTGGAGCCCATCGAGACCCTGCGCGGGCGCGGTTACCGGTTCACGCTCGCACGCAACGCGTGAGACGATCGCTCGTCACACGGGTCCTGGTTGCTGCCGCCGCGGTGATGCTCGTCTTCCTGGGACTGACGGTGTTCGCCTTGGACGCTGCGTTCCGAAACACGGCCGAACGCGCGATTGAAGAGCGTCTCCAGATGCAGGTTCGTGCGCTGATCTCGGCCGCCGGTCAGGACATCGACGGTCACTTGATCATGCCGCAACAGCTACCCGAGGCGCGCTACAGCAATCCCGGCTCTGGACTTTACGCGCAAGTGCTCGACGGAAACGGCGACCCTTTGTGGCGCTCGCCGTCCACCGCCGGCATCGCGATGTTGATTCCCGACGACTACACGGCCGGCGCCGTTCTATTTTCGCGCGTATCGCTAGGCGATCAGATCGAGGCGCTCCAGTACGGCTACACGGTGTTGTGGCACGACGGGCCCGGCGACGCCTCGCCGCAGTTGTACCACTTCTCGGTCGCTGAGTCGCTGGAGCCATATCGTGCGCAACTTGGCCGCTACCGCGTGAACCTGTTCGGGTGGTTCAGCGTGCTGTTCGCCGGCCTGATTGTCGCGCAGCTGCTAATCCTGCGTCGGACGCTTCGGCCGTTACGCGCGCTGGCGACTGAGGTCGCGGCGGTCGAGCGCGGCGCGCAGGTGGGCGTCGACGGCGAGTATCCGCTCGAACTCCAGCATCTTGCGCGCAATCTGAACGCGGTCATCCGAAATGAGCGCGGCAACCTCGCGCGTTACCGCAATACGCTCGCCGATTTGGCGCATAGCCTGAAGACCCCGCTCGCGGTCATCCGCTTCGCGCTCGACAGCACCAGTGCGAAGCGCGACGATACCATCGAGAAACAAGTCGAGCGCATGAACGACATCGTGCGCTTTCAATTGCAGCGGGCGCTTGCTTCCGGGAGTGAGACCTTCGGAAAGCCGGTGCCGGTCGCGCCAGTCATCGACGACATCGCCGCATCGCTCGCGAAGGTGTACGCAGGGCGCAGCGTTGCATTCGAGGCGTCGGTACCGGACGATGCGATATTCCGCGGCGACCGCAACGAGTTGCTCGAGGTGCTCGGGAACCTGCTCGATAATGCGTACAAGTGGGCGCACTCGCGCGTCCGCGTGAGCGTACAGAACGACCTTGTGATCACGGTCGAGGATGACGGCCCCGGCATACCGGCCACACAACGCGCTGCGGTTCTAGCACGCGGAACGCGCGCGGACGAGTCGGTCGAGGGGCAAGGCATCGGGCTCGCGGTCGTAGCCGAAACGGTCGCGCGCCGCGGCGGTACGCTCTCGCTTGCCGATTCGCCGCTCGGTGGCTTGCGCGCGGTGGTCACGTATCCCGCGCGGCGCTGAGCCTCATCTGCGATAATGCGCAGCATGGGGAACAAGTGGTGGGGTGAATACGAACTGGGCGTCGGGGAAAGCGGGCGGTGGCGCATCGGCCCGTTGCAACTGCACATCGAACGCCGCCGCGCTGAGTGGCTCATCCATTCACACTCGTCAGACGATGCGCGTGACGCCGTGTGCGAGGTCGAGGTCCCGACGGCGTCTTCATGTCCCAATCCCGCACAGTCGCATCGATTCGTGCAACGCGCGACCGGTGGCAGGATCACGCTGTCCGGGCGTCTCGCCGACCGCCCGGTCGTCGTCAAGCCTGCTGTCCCGCTGTCGGTGCCCGGCGGCGAAGAGGTCACGCTGTACGTCGGCAGCCCGGTCTGGGTGCAGATTGCTGTCGGCGACCCGCCGGTCCACCTGATCGAGATTCCGAGCCACCGCGCAAGCGACACCTGGGCGGGGCCGAACACGCGCGAGGGGCTCGCGTGTTACGGAAGCCGTACGCTCGCGCAGGTCGACTTCGCGGACTGCACCCTCCGACCACACCGGGCCATCACGGAAGTCGAAGTGCGCAACAACGCCGCCGACACGCTCGTCATCGAGCAAATCCAGTTACCGGCACCGCTGCTCGCGCTATACGGCGGCGATGACGGTGTGCTCTGGACGCAGTCGGTGACGCTCACGCGTGACAACCGTGAGAACGCGGCGCGGCTGACCATCGGAGATGCTGCACCGGGGAAAGGCGGCGCGCTTAAGCGCATCGGCGAACCGCGCCAGCTCGCCGGTGACAATATGATTGCGCAGGTGTTTAATCGCTTATGGAAATTCTAG
>CAYXYM010000021.1:0-5035 GCA_964469285.1 uncultured Gammaproteobacteria bacterium
ACGACTTGCTCGTGGCCCATCGTTTCCACAGTGGCGAACAGTTCCATCGAGGGTCCTCCTGGTTTCGGGGTGATTGGCCCAGATGCGGGCGTGGAGCCGCCAGATTATAAACTAGGTTCGTTATAATCCGCGAATGAGTACTGCCGCCAAGCCGCTGGAGCACGCCGCCACAGGCGCAACACCCCCGTTACGCTTTATAACGGCGGCGTCGCTGTTTGATGGCCATGATGCGGCCATCAACATCATCCGGCGACTCCTGCAGGCCCATGGCGCCGAGGTCGTCCACCTTGGCCACAACCGTGCCGTCGCGGAAATCGTCCGTGCCGCGCTCCAGGAGGACGCCGACGGCATCGCGGTGAGCTCGTACCAGGGCGGCCACATGGAATATTTCAAGTACATGGTGGACATGCTGCGCGAGGCGGACGCGGAGCACGTTCGAATCGTGGTCGGCGGCGGGGGCACGATCGCGCCGGACGAAATCACCGAGCTCGAGGCGTACGGCGTCGAGAAGGTTTACACGCCGGGCGACGGCATGCGCATGGGCCTCGACGGCATGATCGACGACGTCTACGCGCGCATTCGTGCGTGGCAGCGACCCGCGTTCCAGCCAGGGCGTACGGCGCCGGGGGAGCACCAGCAGCTCGGTCGGACCATTTCCCTGCTCGAGCAGGATGAGACCGAGGGCGGCAAACGTGCACTCGACGGGCTGCGTCGTGCGTGGCGCGAAACCGAAAACACGCCGCCGGTCCTCGGCATCACCGGCACCGGTGGCGCCGGCAAGTCAAGCTTGACCGACGAGCTGCTGAACCGGTTCCGCCAGGCCTATCCAGACCTCGATATCGCCGTGCTCGCGGTCGACCCGACGCGGCGCCGCACCGGCGGCGCGCTGCTCGGCGACCGAATCCGCATGAACACGCTCGCCGATGAGCGGATTTTCATGCGCTCGATCGCAACGCGACGCGCGCACGCGGCGACGAGTGCGATTCTCACCGACACAATCCAGTTCCTGAAATCGTGTGGCTTCGGGCTGATCATCGTCGAGACCGCCGGCATCGGCCAGAGCGATTCTGAAGTCGTCGACCTCGTCGACTTTCCAATCTATGTAATGACGTCCGAATACGGCGCGGCGAGCCAGCTTGAGAAAATCGACATGCTCGATTTCGCCGAGGTCGTCGTACTGAACAAGTTCGAGAAGCGCGGCGCCGAGGATGCGTTGCGCGACGTGCGCAAGCAGTGGAAGCGCAACCGCGTGGCATTCAAGGTGCCCGACGACGAAATCCCCGTTTTCCCGACGATCGCGAGCCAATTCAACGACCCGGGCGTAAACCGCCTGTTCGCCGCGCTCATCACGCGCATGGTCGAAAAGCTCGGCCTTGACGCCGCCGCGTGGCGCATGGACATCGAGCTGCCCGTTGAAGGCAGCGGTCGCGAGGCGCTGATTCCACCCAAGCGCGTGCGCTACCTCGCGGAAATTGCGGAGCAGGGCCGCGGCGTGCACCGGGCGATCGACGCGCAGGCGGAGGCGGCGAGCACGGCGTACGGGTGTTGGGTGGCGATGAAAGCGCTTGGAGATGCTGGACTGCCCGAGCCGTTGGAGGCGTACGCAGAGAAATCGCGGCGCAAAGGCGCCGCTCCAACAATTAGTGACACCGCCACCCTTGGTGAGATTTATAACGAAGCGTTGGAGGGGATTGGAGCGGAAGGGTTGAAGCTGCTGCGCGGCTGGCCGGCGCTGCGCGATGCGGTTCGCGCCGAGACCTATTCGTACACGGTGCGCGACCGCGAGATTACCGGCGAGAACTACACCGAATCGTTGTCGCACCTGAAAGTCCCGAAAATCGCGGTGCCGAAATCGCGCGATTGGGGTGACCTGCTGCGTTTTCTCGCGGAGGAAAACCTCCCTGGGCATTACCCGTACACCGCGGGCGTGTACCCGTACCGTCGGCTTGCCGAAGACCCGGCGCGGATGTTCGCGGGCGAGGGCACGCCGGAACGCACGAACCGCCGCTTCCACTACGTCGCCGCGGGACAGCCCGCGACGCGCTTGTCGACCGCGTTCGACTCGGTGACGCTGTATGGCGAGGACCCGGACGAGCGGCCGGATATTTACGGACGCATCGGGAACTCGGGCGTGTCGATCGCGACCGTGGATGACATGAAGAAACTGTACTCGGGCTTCGACTTGTGTTCGCCGACCACCTCCGTGTCGATGACAATCAATGGTCCCGCGCCAATCATCCTCGCGATGTTCATGAACGCGGCGATTGACCAGCAAGTGGAGCGGCACCTGCACGACTCGGGCAGCAAGCTGCCGTCCGGCGATGCGCTACCCGCGTACAGCGGCGACCTGCCGCGCGGCAGCGACGGCTTCGGGCTCAAACTGCTTGGCGTGGCGGGCGATACGGTCGTCGACGCCGACACGTACGCGCGACTGCGCGAACAGGCACTGTCGCAGGTGCGCGGCACGGTGCAGGCCGACATCCTGAAAGAGGACCAAGCGCAGAATACGTGCATTTTCTCGACGGATTTCGCGCTGCGGATGATGGGCGACGTGCAGTCGTACTTCAGCGGAAACGGTGTGCGGAATTTCTACAGCGTGTCGATCTCCGGTTACCACATCGCCGAAGCCGGCGCGAACCCGATCAGCCAGCTCGCATTCACGCTCGCGAACGGCTTTACCATTGTCGAGTATTACCTCGCGCGCGGCATGGACATCGACAGCTTCGCACCAAACCTGTCGTTCTTTTTCTCGAACGGCATGGACCCCGAGTATGCGGTGATCGGACGCGTCGCACGCCGCATCTGGGCGCGCGCGATGCGCGAGCGCTATGGCGCCAGCGCGCGCAGTCAGATGCTGAAGTACCACATCCAGACGTCGGGTCGTTCGCTGCACGCGCAGGAAATCCAGTTCAACGACATCCGCACGACACTGCAGGCGCTGTACGCGCTGTATGACAACTGCAACAGCCTGCACACGAACGCGTACGACGAGGCGATTACGACGCCGACCGAGGCGTCGGTGCGTCGCGCGCTCGCGATACAGCTGATCATCAACCGCGAACTTGGCCTCAACAAGAACGAAAACCCAATGCAGGGCGCGTTCATCATCGAAGAACTCACAGACCTCGTCGAAGAGGCGGTGTACCAGGAGTTCGAACGCATCTCCGAGCGCGGCGGCGTACTCGGCGCGATGGAGACGATGTACCAGCGCGGCAAGATCCAGGAAGAGAGCCTCCATTACGAAGCGTTGAAGCACGACGGCCGCCTGCCGATTGTGGGTGTGAACACGTTCCAGCCGCACGATGCACCGGACGAGGGGGGCGAGGGCGTTGCTGCTGAGTTGATTCGCTCGACCGAGGATGAGAAGCGCCAGCAGATTGACAACATCCGCGCGTTCCACGCGCGCCACGCCGACGAGGCGCCGCAAGCGCTCGCGAGACTGCAGCACGTCGCCCGCACGGGCGGCAATGTGTTTGAGGCATTGATTGAGACCGT
This sequence comes from uncultured Gammaproteobacteria bacterium, assembly GCA_964469285.1. Lineage (GTDB taxonomy): Bacteria > Pseudomonadota > Gammaproteobacteria > Natronospirales > JAIVGZ01 > JAIVGZ01. The sequence continues at coordinate 3,496 of CAYXYM010000021.1, forward strand.
AAAGGTCTGTTCGCTCGGCCAGATTTCGAACGCGCTATACGCGGTCGGCGGCCGCTATCGCCGCAATATGTAAATCAACCAGGAAACGAAATGACCGAAAATGAAGACCAGGCGCCGCTGTCCGAAGCGGAGCAACAGGCCGCCTACGAGGCGTGGCTGAATAAGGAATTGAACAGCCACGCGACCCACTTGTTCAAGCATTCTCTGATCGACGGGAAAGTCGAGGTCGCGATTGCATGGGCGCTGCCGGGGCGGTTGTGCATCGGCACGGTCGCGTCGAAATCAAACCCCGCGAAGGCGTTTTGGGTCATTTCCGGCGACATTCCGACCGATCATCTCGCGTTGAAGCAGGCGTCATCGGCACGCGAGGCAGCGAAGCATTTTGCGATGAAATGGCAGCTACAGGCCGCGCGCCTCGCGGAATCGCAATCGGTCGGTCGCAGTGCGGACGATCCGAAAGTCTTCACGGAAGCGAGTGCGCAACTCACGCGCAAAGCAGAAGCGCTTTATGCGCTGACCGAGCAGGACGAGCACTGGCAGACCGAAATCATCGACTGACGAGCGTCCAACCGACCAGGTAGTCGCCCTCCCGTAGTTCTCCCACATCACACGCGCGCCCTTCGTCGCGCAACGCGGCCGCGAGCGTGTCGATGGCATCGTTATCCAGCGCGTGTTCGATGAGCTCCGACGAACGCAAGCGCATATCCTCGGTGGCCGTTCGCCATTGATCGACTGCATCGCGGGCAGCAACTTCGCCGCGCGAAGCCGCGAGTTCCACCATGCCGCCGATTGTATTGCCGGCGTCATGGAGCGCATCCGGTATACGCGCTGCACGGGCGCGCGCCGCCAGCGCGCGCATCAGCGTATCGAACGCCGGGTCCGCCATCGCTGCACGTACGCCGCCGTGTGCAGCCGCAGCTGCGACAGTAGCGACGACCGCGGGCGCATCGTGCGCCGCAAGCCAATCGAGATGTGAGACATCTTCGGCGGCGACCTCCGCGAGCCACGAGCCCGCATGGTGGCACACGAACGCGAGCTCGCCGCCCGGCGCAAGCACGCGCCGCGCCTCCGAGAGCGCGCGTTCCGTGTCTGCGTATTCGAAACCGAACTGGCTATAAACGCGGTCAAACGCGCCGTCTTCGAACGGCAGGGCTTCAATCGAGGTGTGCGCATGGAACGCGATGCGGGCGGCGTTTTCCCAGGCCGGTCGCGGTTCGGCGAAGTCGACGGCGTCCACGCGCGGGGCGGGACGCCCGTCGAACTGCGCGAGCAACAGCGCGGGCAACGGGCCATTGCCGGTGCACAAATCCAGCACCCGCATCGAAGCCGTCACCTCGACGAAACGCGCGTGCCAGAACGCTGCGATCGCACCGCCATAGTTGCCGTCGTACGACCCGACGCACGAATGCAGCGCGCCGCTTTGCCAGTACCGCGTCCACGCCTGCTGTCGTTCAGAAATCCCCATGTGTGAAGTTTACCAACCTTGGTGGCCCGACCAATCGCGGCGCAAAGGCGCCGCTCCCACCTGCCACCACAAATT
>CAYXYM010000022.1:0-3900 GCA_964469285.1 uncultured Gammaproteobacteria bacterium
GGCGGTGACCGTGCACGGCGTGTAATCGGCACCCGCGCGGTTCATCAGATGCCACGCGGCGGTCCAGTTCGAATGGCAGTCGAGCAACGAGCCGATGATCCCGCCGTTCAGCACGCCGGGAAACGCCTCGTGGAATTTCTCCGGCGTCCAATCGGCGACGACCGTCTCGCCGTCGACGATGGACCGGATACGCAACCCCTGCTCGTTCGCCGGTCCGCACCCGTAGCAGATGCTGGTCGGGGCGTACTGCTCCTGCAGGCTCTGCGGCTCGCTCATTCGTCGCGCTCGAACAGCCGCTGCATGAACAACGCCGACGCCGCCTGGAAGTAGTCGCGGTTCACTTTCTTCGCGAAGCCGTGACCCTCGTCTTTTGCGAGCAGGTACCAGACCTCGCCACCGTTGCCGCGAACGGCCTCGACGACCTGCTCCGCTTCGCTCGCCGGCACGCGCGGGTCATTCAGGCCCTGGGCGACGAACAACGGACGCGAGACTTCGCCCATCCGGCTCAGCGGCGAGATTTTTTCGAGATGCGCCCGCATCTCCGCGTCGCGCTCGTCGCCGTATTCCGCGCGACGCAGGTCGCGCCGATACGACTCGGTGTTCTCGAGGAAGCTAACGAAGTTACTGATGCCGACGATGTCGATGCCGCCGAGCAGACGGTCGTTGTAGTGCACCAGCGACGCGAGCACCATGTAACCGCCGTACGATCCGCCGTAGACGATTACCCGCTCCGCGTCGAGGTCGGGTTGCGCGGCAATCCAGTCGAGCAGCGCGCCGATATCCTTCACGGAGTCCTCGCGCTTCATGCCGTTGTCGAGCTGCAGATAGGTTTTGCCGTAGCCGCTCGAGCCGCGCACGTTCGGGCTGATGACAGCGGCGCCGAGCTCATTGACCCAGTAGGCATAGGTGGACGAGAAACCGGGACGCGACTGGCTCTCGGGACCGCCATGGATTTGAATCACGACCGGGTGCGTACCCTCGCCGGTCGGCTTGTACACCCACGCGGGAATCTCGCGCCCGTCGAAGCTATTGAAACGAACGAGCTCAGGCTCGGGGAACTTCGCGGTGTCGAGGCCGCCGACTTCGCTCTCGGTCCACCGCGTCAGGCTGCGGCGGCCAACGTCGTAGACGAACACGTCGCTCGGTGATCGCGAGGTCGACACGGTCATCGCGAGGCGGTTGCCGTCACGGTTGAAGTTGAGGCCGCTGATGAGGCCGACCGGCAGCTTGGGCGCCTGCAGCGCGCGGTTGCGGCGGAGGTCGCGCAAATGCAATTGGCTGCGGCCGCCGTCGTTCACGACGAAGGCCATCCGGTTTCGGTCGCGTGTGAGCGCGACGCTGACGACGTCCCACGGGATATTCGCTGACAGCGGGCGGGATCGTGCGCTCTTTAGGTCGACGTGGTGCAGCTGCTTGAATTCGGCGCCTTCATCATGGACCAGGTAGACGCCGTTGCCCGTATTGTCGAACGCGCCGCCGTTGTAGCCGATCGGTGTCTCTGACGGGTTCACCTCGGTCAAGGTGCCCGACGACAGGTCGAGCACGTGGATGCGTGAGTGGTTGATCGACAGGTACTCGAGCAGCAGCAGGCGCGAGTCGTCCGGCGACCAGTCCATCGGCACCCAAAGCCCGTTGGATTCGTGCACGAGCGTGTGCTGCTCGTAGCCGGATTCGGGTGTACCGATCCAAACGTCGAAGTTCCGGCCGTCGCGACGCGTGCTGGTATAGGCGAAGCGGTCGCCCGCGTTCGCCCAAGTGATGCTGCCGTTGCGGGATTTTCCGTCGGTGAGGAGTGTGCTGTTTCCGGCGGCGAGGTCGAACCAGTACACCTGCGAGAATTCGCTCCCGCCGATGTCATAAAGGTAGAGGAAGCCGTCCAAATCCGGATCCGGCGACACGGACGCACCGCGGACCGGTTCGCCGAGAAAGGTGATTTGGGTGCGCGCGCCCATCGGCACACGAACGCGATGGATTTGGTTGGTATCGCCGAAGCGCGTGGCAATCAAAACGCTCCCGTCGCTGAGCCAATCAATCAGCCCTGCGCTGCGCGTGTTCTGATACTGCGCGAGGCGCTGCGTGATTTCAGCCGGAATTTCCGGCATGTTCTCCAGCACGAGGTTGCCGCGCTCGACGCGGGACACTTCTGCCGCGCCGGCAATTCCGGTTACAAGGGCTGCCGCGGTCATTGCGGCGATCAGGAGCTTGAACATGGTGTTCTCCGACAGGATGATGGGCTAATGGTAAGCGATGGAATCCGCGTTATCGACGCCGGCTACTTCAGGGAAGGTCTCGCGGCCGTCCACCTGGTCGTGGACCAGGGGGAAGCGGCCTTCGTGGACACCGCGGTCAGCCATTCCGTCCCCCGCTTCCTCGACGCGCTCGACGACGCGGGCCTGCCCCGGTCCGCCGTGCGCTGGGTCCTCATTACGCATGTCCATCTCGACCACGCCGGTGGCGCCGGCCGCCTGATGCACGAACTCCCGAACGCGGAGCTGGTCGTTCACCCCCGCGGCGCCCCCCACCTCATCGACCCGCAGAAGCTTGTCGCCGGCACGATCGCGACCTACGGCGAGGCGGAATACGCACGCCTGTACGGGGAGATTCCGCCGGTCGACGCCGCACGGGTGCGGACGGTGGCCGACGGCGAAACCCTACCGTTGGGTGGGCGATCGCTCGAGTTCATCCACACGCCGGGCCACGCGATGCACCATTACTGCATCGTCGACGAAGCGAACGCACAGATTTTCTCCGGTGACACGTTCGGGATCTCCTATCGGAATTTCGATACGGCGAACGGCGCATTCATTTTTCCCACGACCACACCGACGCACTTCGACCCCGATCAAGCGCACGCGTCCATTGACCGCCTTGTGGCGTACCAACCGCGCGAAATCTACCTCACGCATTTCAGCCGCGTGACGGAAATCAAGCGGCTCGCATCGGACCTGCACCGTGACCTCGATGAATTCGTACGCATCGCGGAACGGGACGACGACGTCGCGGCGATTCGCGACGAGATCGGCGCCTATTTGCGCGAGCGCCTCGACGCGCACGGCTGTCAGCTGCCGGCGGCGGTCGTCGACGACTTGCTTGAGCTCGATGTACGCCTCAATGCACAAGGCCTGATTGCCTGGCGCGAGCGCATCGCAAAAGCCGTAGACTCGACGCCGTGACCGAACGACACCTCCCAAGTCTGTGCCTGCTCGCTGCGCTCGTGATCGCGCCGACAGCCGACGCGGCGCACTGCCCGGACGTTGCGGCGCTCGCCGGCGAACTCACCGCGATGCGCGACTCGGACCCGGCCGCCGGTGTCGCGCGCGGCGAGGCCGCCATCACAGCGCTCGGTGATGCACGGCACCAATGCCCAGTTGAGGAAGCCCGCCTGCGCGGCGCGGTCGGCACGAACTTGAACATGCTGGGTCGCAACGACGAGGCGGTCGCGGCGTTCAACGCGGCGCTCGCGCTGATCGACGACGACGCGCCCGCGACGCTCCGCGCGTCGCTCAACCGTGGCGCGGGCCTCGCACACTATGACGCGGGTGCGTACGACGACACGCTGCGCCACTACCTCGCATCGCTCGCCGCGAGCGAGCAAGCCGGCGATGAAATCGAGGCCGCGAAGACGTCCGCGAACATCGGCATCATGTACGTGACGCTGGGTTCACTGGACTCGGCGCGGGCGTACCACGAGCGCGCGTTGCGCGGATTCGAGAACACCGGATTCAAACCGGGGGTTGCGGGAACACTCATCAACCTCGGCGCGCTCGCCGCGAAATTCGCGCTGCAGGCTGACGACGACGGCGACGCCGAGGCTGCGCACCGCTTCAACCAGGAGCTGCTCGACTACAACGAGCGGGCGCTCGCGCTGTTCACCGAACTCGGCAATGCACGCGGCGTCGC
>CAYXYM010000023.1:0-5872 GCA_964469285.1 uncultured Gammaproteobacteria bacterium
CGGCTTGGTGACGCTGCTCACTCGGGTATTCATGAGGCTCTCCCTGTCATCATTGAAACGAGCGCCGTGTTGTCGGTGCCGTACAGATAGCCGCCGACCACGAGCACAGACACCAGCGCGACTGCCCCGGTGACGGATGCACCGACGCGCACCCAGCCCCTGACGAGGTCACCTAGGGTGATGATGCGCGGGATACCGGCGACCACCGGTACACCGGTGAATGACTTGAGTTCGTCGATGGAGTGGAATGACGAGTCGAGTTGCTCCGCAATCACGACGCCCGCGCCTGCGAGCATGAGCGACACGACAAAACCCATCAGCAGAAGGCGCGTATGTGGCGGCCCGGCGGGATCCTCCGGCGCGACGGCATAGTCCATAATCTGGAATTCCTGCCGGTTACCCTGCTCAAGCGATTCGGCGAGCAGGGCTTCTTCGTAACTCGCGAGCAAATCCGTGTACTGCTCGCGAATTGCGTTGTAGTCCCGCGTGAGGGCTGATAGCTCTTGCTCGCGTCGCGGCGTGTTCGCGATGCGCTGCTCGTAAACCGCCGTCGAGTTTTTCAGCCGCGTCTCCTCGCGACGCAATGTTGCGAGTTCCTCTTCGAGGCGCGCGATCTGCGAGCCGAGCGCGGTCGGCGCTGCGTTGGAGACCAGCGCGCCACCTTCCTCGATTCCGTCAAGTTCGGCCCTCACACGGATGACATCCGGATGGTTCTCGCTATATCGCGTGCGCAGGTCGGCGAGCTCCTGGCGCAGACGCGACACGCGCGCGCTAGAACCGTCGGCGCTGGTATAGCCCTCGGCATCCATGCGCGCCGCGAGATCGCGCCGGCGCTCCATCGTCCGGAGCTGGTTCTCGCTGTTCATACGCAATTGCGCGTTCAAGCGCTCGAGCGTCGCGAGATTCGCTGATTGCTGCTCCGGCAGCTCACCCAATCGTGATTCGCGGTACGCGTTGATTTCGCGCTCGCGCTCATCGAGCTTCACCTTCGCGTTGTCGAGCTGTGCCTTTAGGAATGACGCGGCGTCGCTCACCTGACGGTTGCGGATGCTCGAGTTCTCGCCAACGTACAATTCGGCGAGGCGGTTTGTGACGCGCGCAACCGACTCGCGGTCAAACCCTTGATAGGTCAGCGTGAACGCAATCGTGGAGTCGCGACCCCATGGGACGTCGACACGCTCGCGCTCGATGCTGATATCGCGGCGCATGCGTTCAACGAGCGCATGCTCGGTGCTCTTGTCTCGCGCCTCGGGATAAAGCCCCTCTTCGTCAATCAGGCGCATCAAGTTGTCGCGACTGGTCACGCGCTGCGTGACGGTGAACAGACGCGGCTCCAGGTCATCACTCACCGACGAGCGAATCGACGCGGGTCCGTGGTCCTGATTAATCAGGATGGAAGCGCTTCCGCGATAGTAGTCCGGTAATGAATACGCGATGCTCGCGATGACGGCGAATGCGCTGGCGAAGAGCAGCGTGGCGAGCCAGCGGCGCCGCTTCAACGCGCCCCATACCTGATCGGTGGTCGACGAGTTTTGTCCAAAGTTTTGCATCAGGGCACCACGATTACGTCACCGGCCTGCACCACCAGGTTTTCCTGGCGGCCGCGGCGGGAAACAACGCCTTTGTAGTTGAACGGAATCTGCTCGCGCTGATCGCCGTTTTTGCGCAGAATGGTGATACGTGACGAGTTGGCAAACTCAGTGAACCCGCCGGCCTCGGCGATGACCTCAAGCACCGTCGACTCGCGCTGCAGCTCGTAGCGCCCTGGATTGGCCACCTGACCCAGCACAGACACTGCGTAGCTGCGTACCTGCTCGACAATCACGGAGACTTCGGGCGCCGGCATGTAGTGACCGAGCTGCTCGATCAGGCTCTCGCGTAGCTGCAGCGGCGTGAGGCCCGCGGCCTTGACGTCGTTGAGGAGCGGCAGCGAGATCATGCCGTCAGGCCGGACCGGTACGGTGCCGCTCAGGCTCTCGTCATTCCAGACCGAAATGCGCAGCACGTCGGCCGGGCCGATGCGGTAGTCGTCGTCGAGCTGTGCGGCGACGGGTGGACTGGTCATAACCAGTGTCAAACACATCAATATCAGGGCTCTCATTGACGCCTCCGGGTGAATGAATTTTCGGGCGTCGGCTGTGGATTGAAGTCCCAGGTCAAGCCAACGAAGATGACATTGCGGGTGAGCTCGAGTGGGCCCAGTATCTCGAGGCTGCCGTCCTGCCGGCTCCACTGGTAGCTCCCGCGCACGGACAGGTTGCGGCTCACGAGGTAACGCATCTCGACCAACGCGCGTGCGACGTCCACGGAGCGGTCGTCCCGCTCGAGTCGCGAGTAACTCGGTGACAACTGCAGAATGGTGTTGGTCCCGAACTGCTGGATGTAGGTGACCCACGCCGAGTGGCTGTCCGCGAGACCGGCTTGGCCAAGCACAGTGCTCTGCGAGCGCGCAAAATTGAATGATAGGCTCGACGTCAGCATGTCGTAGGTTGTTGCGACGAACACTTCCGGCGTGGTCTCGCCATCCGTATAGCGCGGCCCGGCCTGAACCAGCAGCGTCGAACGCGGGCTCATTGCCGTCTCCCAGCCCAGCAGCCCAATGTGCGCGTCAATCGGCCCACCGCCGTTGAATTCGTAACGCCGGTACACATAATCACCGGTCCACGTATGCCGCTCATTCGCGGCGTACGCGGCGCCAATCGATCCCATCGCGGTGGTCGCTTCGGTGCCGGCCTCGACGTCATCGCGGCTCCATCCAGCGCCGAACGTCGCGGTCATCCGCTCCGTCATGCGGTAGCCGAATTCCGCGTCCGCGGCGTGGCGGCGTGCCTCGCGGCGACCGAGTTCAAGCCCGGCTTCCGGTACGAGCTCACCGGCGACATCACTGGCCGCGGTCGATGCACTGCCCGTGAAATCCAGACGCTCGCTGAGCCGGTAGTCGCCATCAATTGAGGTCCGCCGGCGAACACTAAAGTCGTCGAACTGAGAATTTTCCTTGTATCGCTCGATATCGAAGGTATGGAGCGCAGTGAACGTTCCACGCGGCCCACGCCAACCGCCCTCAAGCGAAGGCGTCACGCGCAGCAGCATGTCCTCGTCGGTGATTCCCGATGTGGACGTCGTGTTGTCGTCATAGGCTACGCCGACCGATAGTGACGGCGAGACGTAACTCGTCTGCGCGAGCGCCGGGGTCGCGGCGAGCGCGAGCGCAACTGCCGCCGCGAGGGCGGCTGTGTATCGCGTCAAGATGCTCATGCGGGAATGACTGCGTCGCAGCCGACCTTCACTGCCAGGCTTTGTCGCAAAAGCTCGACGCTGAGCACAAGCCACGCGTGCTGCGGCCCTTGCTCCACGAGGATGCCCTCAATGTTCGCGAGCGGTCCGCGTGAAACGCGCACGCGCTTGCCGTCGTGCAGGTACGGATGCTGCATGCGCGGCAGGCCAGAATCCTGGGCGCGGCGAATCGCATCGATCTCGCGGTTCGGAATGATTGCGAGTCGGTCCCAGCGGTCGCCCAGCAGCTTCACGATGCCGCGCGTCTTGCAGACCTCGAGGTAGCTCCACTTGTCGACGGCGTGGTGCAGGAATACGTATCCGGGAAACATCGGCGTACGCGACAGATAACGGAAGTCGCCGCGGTTGCGCCAACGATCAACTTGCGGAAAGAATGCGTCGAAGCCCTTCGCGAGCAGTTGCTGGTAAACCAGCTGCTCGCAATTGTTGCGCGTCCATAGAACGTGCCAGTTCGGGCACGGCTCGTCGGCGCTGGCCAAACGTCCGATGGCGGTCAGTGCGTGGTTATATCGTAGCGACGGTGCGCTGTAGCAGTGTGCAAGCATGGCGTAGCCCCCTTGCGTGTCGGTTAACATCGTGCAGTCATTAACCCACTACGGCCCCCACGCGAACAATTGGTAAAACACCCAATTTGACTCAGGGAATTAACGCAACAGGGCGCGAATACGCGGAATAACGGTGAATTTCAATGCGTGCAGCAGGCGACCGCGGAGGGTGCGGGAGAAAACGAACAACCAGGAGTGGGCGCGAACCGTGTCCGTCCATTTCATTTTGAACGGCTCGTCGTTCCCGAGGAAGTCATACGCTTCAAGGCCTACGTCAAAGGCAGACTTGAAAACCAGCGAATACAGGACGTTGTAGGGTGAATACCGACTGAATTCCGGATCATAGCCGCCTTTCAGCACAAAAATCGTCCGCCGAAAGACCAAGCCATAGGAAAACGCAATGCGTTTGCCATCACAGACGAGGAAGTACAGGCGCAATAGCCCTCGCTCAGCCGCGTCGCGGCCAAACGATTCATAGAATCGCTGCACGTCGTTGCGCGACACCATCGCGGTGCCCGCATCCTCTTTCCATGCCAGCGCCTCTATCCGCATCCCCTCTGCCAACGCGTCATCAAGACGGTCGAGCGAATCCACGACTTCGAGCTCAACCCTTCCGATCCGTTCGAGGCGTCGCAAACCCTTGCCGACATTGCGTTTGTGGTTGTAACCGAGCCCCGAGAAATAATCGTCCCACGAGCCGTTGAACTCGACGTACGGCGATCGCTCTGCACCCCAGGTCCCGACCGGAAGACCGAGGCGGCGTGCGGATTCGCAGAGGCGAGCGAGTGTCGCGGAGTCATCCGGGACTTGGCGCAACTGCAGCACATCCCACACGACAGAATCCGTGATATGGCGCCAGATTGCGGCGTGTGCAAGCGCTTCGTCGCCTCGCGCAGCAATGAGTTCGAACCGCGGCGTGTGGTCATTCGCGATTGAAGCGAGCGTTCGCGCTCGCAGTCCGGCGATCCGCTGCTCCATCAACATGAGCGGCGCCGCGCCAACGAGCGCGCCATCTTTGTAAACGGTGATGACGTTCAGCGATTGGTGCGCACCGAATGCGGACCACCATCCGCGCAACCACGCGTGGTGCACGAACGGATGGTCGATGCTGCTTGCATCGACCAGCGCATCCCACTCCCGCTCCATCGCCGCAAACTCGGCGAATTCGGTGACGGTTCGGATGCGCACCTCAGGTTCGTCGGTCATCGGCAGGACGATTTCCGCGGCTGCGCTCATATGCCAACCATTAACCCACCGGACACGAACGCCGACAATGGGTGGAATACCGAGAATCCCCTAGGGAATTTCCTCCATTTCAGCCATCGCGATGAGCCGGCCGGTCGCCGCGTCGAACGCACTCACGCAGGCGCGGGTGCCCCGCAGCGTCAGATGCCCCGGCAGACGCAGAGGGCCGGTGAACTCAGCGTCCAGCGCCTCGCCAGCACCCCCCCGCCCGACCGCCGCGACCATGCGTGCGAGCGTCCACATACCGTGGGCGATGGGACGGTCGAAGCCGAGTGCCCGTGCACCGAGTCGCCCGAGGTGGATTGGATTCCAGTCGCCGGAGACCTGTGCATACCGGCGGCCAACATTAGCCGCGGCGGTGATTTCCTCGATGTCGGGGCCGGTGATTTCCGGCGCACGCGCGCGCGGCGCGCGGCGTGGCCGCGAGATCGGCGCCGCGCCGCGCGCGAGAATCCGACTCTCTCCGGTCCAAGCGGTATCACCGGCTTCGTCAACAAGTGAAATACCGAGCGTGAATTCAAGTCCGCGCTCAGTATTTGCCTGGCGAACGACCGAGCATGACGCACGGTACGGGACGGCGGCACGGAGCGCGCGCGCGTAAACCAGATTCACGCCGAGATGCACAAGCCCGGGCAGGCGTAACGGAGAGTCCGAGCGCGTCATCAACGCGAGTTGTAACGGAAACGTGAACACCAGCGGATACGTAATCGGAACCGTCGTGCTCGGAAACCCACAGCATGCGTTGTATCGCGCGAGGCGATCGCGGTCGAGGTGCACCGGCTCGGTGA
>CAYXYM010000024.1:0-7835 GCA_964469285.1 uncultured Gammaproteobacteria bacterium
GTCACGTCCTGGCTGTAGTAGACGTAGCGGCCGTCAGGCGACACGGCCGGCTCGTTCACGTCTTTTTGGTCATTGGGACGCTTCGTGAGCTGGATGCCCGCGCCGCCGCTGCGGTGGTACAGCCACATCTCACCCGCGCCGAGCGAGCGCGCGCTGGTGAAATGCTTGCGCGCGACGAGATATTCGCTGTCGGGTGTCCAAGCGGGGCCGTTCAAAAGGCGGAATTCTTCATCGGTGACCTGGAGCGGGTCGGACCCGTCGCGCGCCATCACCCAGAGGTTGTCGCCGCCGCCGCGGTCCGAGGTGAACGCGATCCAGCGACCGTCCGGGCTGTAGCGCGGCTGCATATTCCACGACATGCCGTCCGTGAGCGCCTTCGCGGTCCCGCCGCCGGCCGGAATCGTATAGATCCGCCCGAGCAGGTCGAACGCGATCTCGCGCCCGTCCGGGCTTACATCGAGGTTCATCCAGGTGCCTTCATCGACCGAAAGGGTCGCTTCGAAGGTCTCCAGCGGGGGGTCTGAGACGTCCCAACCGTTCTCGTCTTTGTCAGATTCGGCGGCGAAAAGGGCAGTAGCGAACAATACGGCGCACAGCGTGGCCGGTCCTCTCATCAGGATGTCCCCCAGAGTATTTTCAACACAGACTTGTATCGTATAGTGCGGGGATGAAAACACAACTCCACAGAGTCATTTTGGCGCTCGTCGCGGCCGTTTCGCTCGCCGCGTGCGATGCATCCGTCAACGAACCGGTCGTCGTCGAGGACGGGACCAAGGATGCCGCTGGCCGGAGCACCGTGAACGGCTCGATCCGCGTCGGGGACGACGTTACGGTCACCAGCGGCAGTTTCCGCTCCGTGAACGGCTCCGCGCGCATTGGGTCGCGTTCAGTTGTGCCGTCGGTCACGCTGGTCAACGGGCCCATCACCGTCGGTGACGAAAGCGAAACGGGTTCGCTCGCGACCGTCAACGGCGATATCCAGGTCGGCAGCGGCACGCGCGTCAACGACGGCATTGAGAGCGTGAACGGCGCGGTCTCGTTGCTTGCGGGTGCGGCTGTAGATGGCGGCATCATGACAGTGAACGGGCGCATCACGCTCGATGGCGCGACCGTGACCGGCGACGTCGAAAACGTCAACGGCGGCATGACGCTGAGCGGCGCCGCGATCATCAACGGCAATCTTGCGGTGCGGCGCCCGCGCGGCGTGAACACCGAAGACCAGGTACCCGTGATTGCAATCGGCCCCGAGGCGACCATCACCGGGTCGTTGACCTTCGAGCGCAAAGTCGACCTGCAACTCAGCCGCAGCGCGAAGGTTGGCGAAATCATCGGCGCGACGCCGGAGTACATCGACGAGTGACCGCGGTGGCGCTGCTGCGAAAACAGCCACCGGCGCTGCCACAGTACACCATCCGCGTCAGTCGGCGGACGCGCCGTATGTGGCTGCGCGTATCGCGATGGGGCCGCATCGAGGTCGTTGTCCCGCAGCGGCATAGCGCTGCGGGCGTAGCGCGTTTCGTCGCCGAGAATCGCGCCTGGATACAACAAACCCTGAAAGAGTTCACGCGTGAGTACGGCCCTGCGCCGCGACTCGTGCTGCCGACGCGTTTGGTACTGCGCGCAACCGGCGAGACATGGACGGTGCAATTTCGACGCATTGCTGGCGCAACACCGCGCCTGCGTGAATGCCCGGATTCCCGCATCGTTATCGAAGCCGAGCAACTAGACCCGGCGGTCTGGAGCGCGCTGTTGCGCCGCTGGCTGCAGAAGCACGCGCGCGCGGAACTGGTTCCGTGGCTCGACTCGGTTGCCGAGGAGATGGGGGTCAAGTACCGCCGGGCGCAAGTGCGTGGGCAGAAGACGCGGTGGGGTAGTTGTTCGGATCGCGGTACGATTAGCCTGAATTACAGCTTGCTGTTCCTGCCACCTCGGCTCGTGCGCTACCTTTTCGTGCACGAGCTTTGCCATCTGCGCCAGCTTGACCATTCGCCGCGCTTCTGGGCGAAGGTTGCGTCGTTCTCACCGCATTGGCGTCGGCTCGAGCGCGAGCTACGCGGTGCGCGCCGACTTGTGCCCGACTGGGTCGAACTCGCGTGAGCTGGTTCAGTAGTGCGGTGGCGGTGGTTCGTCGCCGGGGTCGGCCGGCGGCTCCAGCGACGATGCAAATCGTTCGCGCAGCACCGTGAGTTCGGCCTCGAGTTCGCGCTGACGCTTTTGATGGCGCGCGAGTTCGTCGCCGAGCGTCTGCAGGGACATCTCTATATGCGCAATTCTGATTTCAAGTTCGGTCAATGACATACCGCTATTTTGCCACGGCTGCGCGCGGCCTCGAGTATTTATTGGCCGATGAGCTACGTGCGCTCGGCGCCGACGACGTGCGCGAGTCGCGAGCGGGCGTTTACTGTCGGGGCGACCTAGCGACCGGCTACCGGCTCTGCCTGTGGTCGCGGATTGCGAGTCGCGTTTTGTGCGAACTCGCGGAGTTCGAAGCCGCGGACGCGGAAACGCTGTACGCCGGCGTGAAAGCCCTTGCCTGGGAGGACATTCATCAGCACGGTGCGAGCATCGCTGTCGAGGTCAACGGAACCACGCCCACACTGAACAACACGCACTTCGCCGCGTTGAAGGTCAAGGACGCGATTGTCGATCGGCTGCGCGACACGCGCGGTGAACGGCCAACGGTCGATGTGAAGCATCCCGATCTTGCGTTGTTCATACTGCTTCGCGGCGGTCGTGCGTTGCTGTCGTTCGACCTTGCGGGACGACCGCTGCACCGGCGCGGCTACCGGCAAGAGGCGGGGGAGGCGCCGATACGCGAAACGCTGGCCGCTGCGTTGCTCCTGCGCGCCGGCTGGACCGACGTTGCCAAGGCCCGCGGTGCGCTGCTCGACCCGATGTGCGGCGCTGGCACGTTACCGATTGAAGCGGCGATGATTGCCGCCGACGCCGCGCCGGGCCTGCTGTGGGGCACCGCGGGGCTGCGGGGCTGGGCTGGGCATGATCGGCCTGCGTGGCACCGACTCATGGTCGAGGCCTCGGACCGGCGTGAAGCAGGCCTGCGAAGCATGCCGCTCATCGTCGGCCGCGACCGAAACCCGGCGGTCATCGAGATCGCGAAGCGCAATGCAACGGCCGCGGGCCTTGCGAAGCAAATTCGTTTCGAGGTCGGCGACGCGGAGGCGATGACCGCACCGGCGAAGACGGGGCTCATCATCACGAACCCACCGTATGGCGAGCGGCTCGCGCACGACGCGCTGCTCGTGCCGTTGTTCGAGGCACTTGGACGCCGTGCGCGCGAGGAATTCCCGGGCTGGCGGTTCGCGATCCTGACACCGGTGCCGGAGCTCGGCTTCCACCTCGGCATGCGCTCGCATCGGCAAGGGAAGTTCTTTAATGGGACGATCGAGGTGCAGTTTCTCGAATTCGAGATACATTTGAATTCGCGACACACGAGTGTCGCTCCCACGCGCAAAGGCGCCGCTCCCCCAAGTGACGCCGCTCCCACAAGTGGCGCCGCTCCCGCCATTGCGGCTGAAGAGTTCGCGAACCGACTGCGCAAGAATCAGAAGAATCTCTCAAAGTGGACGAAACGCGAGGCGGTCGAGTGCTACCGCGTGTATGACCAGGACCTGCCTGAGTACGCGCTTGCCATCGACGTGTACGGGCGGTTTGTGCACGCGCAGGAATATGCGCCACCGAAGACGGTCGACCCGGTCGCCGCGCGCAAGCGACTCGACGGCGCGCTCGCTGTAATACCGACCGTGCTCGAGGTTGCGCCCGGCGACGTGTTCCTGAAGCAACGCAAGAGAGGGAAGGGCGGGGAGCGCTACGGACGCCTCAACGAACATGGGCATTACCACGAGGTCAACGAGGCGCCGTGTCGATTCTGGGTGAACTTCACCGACCATCTAGACACCGGCCTTTTCCTCGACCACCGCCCGGTACGGCGTTGGCTCAACACGAACGCGCGCGGCAAGCGGTTGTTGAACCTGTTCTGCTACACCGCGACAGCGACCGTGCACGCGGCGCTCGGCGGCGCTGCGGCGAGCGACTCCGTGGACATGTCGAATACCTATCTGGATTGGGCGCGGCGTAACTATCGCTTGAATGGCGTTGACGAGAACAAGCACCGCTTGATCAACGCCGATTGCATCCCGTGGCTCAAAGCATGCGCCGAGCGCTACGACCTCATCTTCCTTGACCCGCCGACGTTCTCGAGTTCAAAACGCATGGACGGGGTACTCGACGTTCAGCGCGATCACGTCTTGCTGATTGATGACGCCGCGCGCCTGCTAGCGCCAAAGGGCGTGATGCTGTTCTCGACGAATCATCAGGGGTTCAAGCTCGATTCCGACGCGCTCGCGCATCTCACAGTCGAGGACGTCTCAAAGCAGATGCTGCCGGAGGACTTCAAGCGACGACCGAAAATCCACCGTGTGTGGAAGATTTGTAAGAGCGAATCTGTGATTCGCGATTAGAGGAAAAGGTCGGGAAGCAGTTTCTCGCCAGGCTCGACCGCATATTTCTCGAGGTCGGTGACGCCGGCCTCGGCGAGTACCTCGTCGTCGATCAGGAAGCGGCCGGTGCAGTCGCGGCTCGGGCGCGTGAGTACTGCATGTGCCGCATCGGCCATAATCGCCGGCTGGCGGCAGTTTTTCGGTTCGACGAGGTCGCCGAGCATCGCAAGCGCGGCGGTTGCAATCACCGTACGCGGCCATAGCGCGTTTACTGCGATACCGTCGGCACGGAACTCCTCGGCCATGCCGAGTACACACATACTCATTCCGTATTTCGAGATCGTGTATGCGGTGTGCCGCGCGAACCACTTTGGGTCTAAATTGATAGGTGGCGACAGCACCAGCACATGCGGGTTGTCGGCTTGTTTGAGCCACGGCAGGCACGCCTGCGTGACACAGAACGTGCCGCGCACATTTACGTCCATCATGAGGTCGTAACGCCGCATCGGCGTATCGGAAACGGGCGTCAGGTTGATGGCGCTCGCGTTGTTCACGACGATGTCGATGCCGCCGAAGCGCTTCGCAGCGGCCTCGGCCGCTTCGGCGACCTGCCGGTCCTCGCGGATATCAAGCTCGATGGCCATCGCAGCACCGCCGGCGGCGACGACCTCGTCGGCGACCGAATGGATGGTGCCCGGAAGCTTCGGATGCGGTGTCGCCGTCTTTGCCGCGATTACGACGTTCGCGCCGTCCTGCGCTGCTCTCAGGGCAATTTCGCGCCCAATGCCTCGGCTACCCCCCGAGATGAACAGGGTCTTTCCGCTTAAGTTGGCCATCGCACTAGATTACACGAAGTTCATTTACCGTAGGGAATACGCTGATTGCATTAATCCGCTGGGCAACCTATTTATAAGTGATGATTCTGGAGTCGGTCTTCAGCTTTGCATCGTCCGCGCGCGGGAAATTTGAGAGGTTCCGTCTGAAGCGACGCCTTGCGAACTTGCAAGCGGCGGGCATGCGCATCGGCCAGGGTGTCAACATGCCGGCATCAATCTGGATCGATGCCTCGCACGCGCACCTGATTTCCATTGGGGATTGGTGCGGGTTCGGGGAGCAATGCCTGATTCTCGCACACGATGCGCAGATGGCTGAGTTTCTCGACGTGCGCAAGATTGACCGCGTCGTATTGCATGAGTCGTGTCATTTCGGTTCGCGAACCGTAATCTTGCCGGGCGTTGAAGTCGGTCCGCGCACGCTCGTCGGCGCCAACTCGGTGGTGTCCCGCTCATTGCCACCGGACAGCGTGTGTGTCGGCGCACCCGCGAGGGTCGTTTGTACACTCGACGAGTACCTCGAGCGGCACCGCGAGCGTATGAAGGCGGCAGTGGAGTTCCCGTGGGCCGACTACAACCCGGACGCGCTGACGCCGGCGCGGCGCGCCGAAATCCAAGCCGCCGTCCAAGACGGCCCCGCGTACCTGCGCGGTGGCTTTTCAGCCGAACTGAAGGGTGCGGGTGGCTCGCAGCGCACACCGACGGATGGTAGTGCGCGCCCGTACGGAATGAAATGGCTGGCCGCGCGTCAGCGCGACGCGAGTTGGCGCAACACGTAGTGCAGGATGCCGCCGTGCTGGAAGTAATCCACTTCCTTCGGCGTATCGATACGGACTACGGCGTCGAATTCGGTGACCTTACCCTCGGTTGACGTTGCGCGCACCTTGACCGATTTTGCGCGACCCGCGTCGATCCCGGAAATGTCGAACGACTCCGTGCCGTCGAGACCGAGCGCCGCCGCGTCCTTGCCGGCCGGAAACTGCAAGGGCAGAACGCCCATGCCGACGAGGTTCGAGCGATGGATGCGCTCGTAGCTGACCGCAATCACCGCGCGCACGCCGAGCAGGCGTGTGCCCTTCGCTGCCCAATCGCGTGATGACCCCGCGCCGTACTCCTTGCCGGCCAGCACGACCAGCGAAACGTCGTCCTGTTGGTAGCGCATCGCCGCGTCGAATATGGTCAACTGCTCGCCGCTCGGCTGGTGTTTCGTCCAGCCGCCCTCGGTGCCGGGCGCCATCTGGTTGCGCAGGCGGATGTTTGCGAACGTGCCGCGCATCATCACTTCGTGGTTGCCGCGGCGCGAGCCGTACGAGTTAAAGTCAATCTGCTTCACGCCGTGCTCGGTAAGATACGCACCAGCCGGGCTGTCCTTTTTGATCGAGCCGGCGGGGGAGATGTGGTCGGTCGTGATCATGTCGCCGAGCAGTGCAAGCACGCGTGCGCCACTGATGTCGCTGACGGGTTCCGGCGTCATCGTCATGCCTTCGAAGTACGGCGGGTTCTGCACGTAGGTCGAGTCCGAATCCCAACTGAACAGCTTGCCCTTCGGAACGCTGAGGCTGTTCCAGTTCTTGTCGCCGTCGAAGACGCTCTCGTAGCTCGAACGGAACATGGCGGAATCGATGGTCGCGACGGCTTCCGCGACTTCTTTCTGGGTCGGCCATAGGTCTTTCAGGAACACCGGCTTGCCGTCCTTACTTGTACCGAGCGGTTCCTTGTATAGGTCGATGTCCATGCGCCCCGCGAGGGCGTACGCGACGACGAGCGGCGGCGACGCGAGGTAGTTCATTTTCACTTCGGGGTGGATGCGTCCCTCAAAGTTCCGGTTACCGGACAGTACCGATACCGCGACAAGGTTGTGCTCCAGAATCGTGCTCGAGATCGTGTCGGGCAGTGGCCCCGAGTTACCGATACACGTCGTACAGCCGTAGCCCACGAGGTGGAAGCCGATATGCTCGAGGTCGTCGAGGACCCCGGCTTTCTTCAGGTATTCCGTGACGACGAGCGAGCCTGGTGCAAGTGATGTCTTGACCCACGGCTGGCGGTCGAGGCCGAGTGCACGTGCCTTGCGCGCGACGAGGCCTGCGGCGAGCATCACCGCGGGGTTCGAGGTGTTCGTGCAGCTGGTGATTGCCGCGATGACCACCGCGCCATCATGGAGGTGGAATTCCTGGTCGTCGTGCTTGCACTTCACGCCAAACCGCGCCACGGAGCGGTCGCGCGCGACCCCGGTCGAGCCGCCTTCGTCCTCGAAACGCTTGATTTGCTTGCGCGCGGGGTCGTCGCCGACGAGCTTGTGCAGGTTCGTCTCGAAATCGGTGCGCGCGTTCGTGAGCGCGACGAGGTCCTGCGGACGTCGCGGGCCGGCAATGCTTGGCACGACCGTGCCGAGGTCGAGTTCCAGCACGTCGGTGTAGTCGGCGGCCGGGGCACCGTCCTCGCGCCACAGGCCTTGGGCTCTCGCATACGCTTCGACCAGCGCGACGCGCTCGTCGTCGCGCCCAGTCAGTTTCAGGTAGCGGATTGTCTCGTCGTCGATCGGGAA
>CAYXYM010000025.1:0-5559 GCA_964469285.1 uncultured Gammaproteobacteria bacterium
TTGAAATCGGGGGAATCGATGCCGACGAATACGTCCGGGCGCCACTCGGCCATCGCATCGACGAGCTCGCGCCGCACCTTGAACAGGCGCGGCAGTCGCCCGAGTACCTCGAACAAGCCCATGACGGCAAGCTCGTCGGCATCGAACAACGGCGTCACGCCAGCCTCGACCATGCGCGGCCCTGCGATGCCACGAAATTCGGTGTCAGGGAAATGCGCTTTGATTGCCCTGACGAGTCCGGCGCCGAGGATGTCGCCTGACGCCTCGCCCGCTACCACTCCGACGCGAAGCGTCATCTCCGGACCAATCGCGACGCCGAGAGCATCGCCCCCACCTGGCTCCCCCAAAACAATGGAGTCACCGTACTATGCTGCGCGTCGCGCGCGCGAAGAAAGCGGCGAAGAGTTCGAGTTCCGGTTGCGTTTTCGCGAGCACGGCGATTCGGTTCCGCGCTTCCTCGAGCTTCAGCTTCTCACGGTACAGCCAGCGATACGCCTGCTTGATTGCGCGCATCTGCTCGAGCGTAAAGCCGCGGCGGCGCAAGCCCTCGCTATTGATGCCGTGCGGATCCGCGGGGTGACCGGCGACCGTCACGTACGGCGGTACGTCGCGGGTGACGCCGCAGTCCATACCGCAGAACGCGTGCGCGCCGACATGGCAGAACTGGTGAATCTTTGAGAACCCGCCGAGGATTGCGAAATCGTCAATGTGCACATGGCCCGCGAGGGTGGCGCAGTTGCCGAGGATCACGTTGCTACCGACGACGCAGTCGTGCGCGATGTGCACGTACGCCATGATCCAGTTGTTGTCACCGATGCGTGTGACGCCGGCGTCCTGGGTCGTGCCGCGGCTGACGGTGCAGTACTGGAAGAAGGTGTTGCCGTCGCCGATTTCGAGCCGCGTCGGCTCGCCCGCGTATTTCTTGTCCTGCGGCGCGATGCCGAGCGACGAGAACGCGTGAATCGTGTTGTCGCGGCCGATGGTCGTCGGGCCCTCGATGACCACATGCGGCCCGATGGTACTTCCCGCGTCGATTTCGACGCCGGCGCCGATTACGCTGAACGGGCCGACGGTGACGCCGTCGGCGATGCGCGCGCTGGCGTCAACGACCGCGCGCTCATCGATCACTCGAACGCCCTCGCCGCACACATGAGCTGCGCATCGCAAACGATCTCGCCGTCGACGAGCGCATTCGCCTCGAATTTCCAGATGCCACGCGAATGCCTCAGGAGCTTCACCTCCATGCGCAGCTGGTCACCCGGTTCGACCGGCTTGCGGAAACGCGCGCTGTCAATGCCGACGAAGTAATACAGCATGTTGTCGTCGGGCGCGGCGCCGGCGGTCTCGAACGCGAGGAGCCCAGTCGCCTGCGCGAGCGCTTCGAGAATCATCACGCCCGGCATCACCGGCCGGTTCGGGAAATGGCCGGGGAAGAATGGCTCGTTGATGGTCACATTCTTGATGGCGACCAGCGACTCGCCCTTCTTGAACTCGAGCACGCGGTCGACCAGCAGGAACGGATACCGGTGCGGCAACTGCTTCAGAATGTAATGGATGTCCATATTCAGTCGTCCTTGCCCAGTTTCTTTTCAAGCGCTGCGACGCGCTTCGCAATCGTATCGAGATTTCTGAAGCGCGCGCCGTTGCGCCGCCAGTTCGGCAGCGTATCGAGCGGCAACCCGCTCGCGTATTGCCCCGGCTGGTGAATGTCGCTCGTGACCATCGACATCGCCATGATCATCACGTCATCGCAGATGTTCAGGTGGCCCGAGATGCCCGAGGCCCCAGCGATCAGGCACCGCTTGCCGATTGTGGTGCTGCCCGCGATGCCGACGCAACCCGCGACGACGGTATGGGCGCCGATGCGCACGTTGTGGGCAACCATAATGAGGTTGTCGAGCTTCACGCCCTCCTCGAGTACGGTGTTTTCGAGGGCGCCTCGATCGATGGTCGTGTTCGCACCGACCTCGCAGTCGTCGCCGATTTCAACGATGCCGAGCTGCGGCACCTTGATCCAGCGACCCCCATCGTTCGCGATGCCGAAGCCGTCGGCGCCGATGACGACGCCCGGATGCAGAATCACGCGCGCCCCGATGCGGCAACCGTGCAGCACGGTGACGTTCGCGACGAGCCAGCTGCCTGCGCCGATGACCACCTCGGCGCCGACGACGCAGCCGGGTCCGATACACGCGTCCGCGGCGACGTTCGCGGTCGGGTCGACAATCGCGCTTGGGTGGATGCCGGGCGACCAACGCGCCGGCGCGAGCCGCTGCGCGATTTTGGCATAGGCGACGTACGGGTCAGTGGCGACCATTACGGGCACGGGCGAAGCATCGACATCGGCGGCCGTGACGATGACCGCCGCGGCGCGCGTGCCGTCGAGAAATTTCCGGTACTTGCTGTTCGCGAGGAAGGTGATTTGGTCCGGGCCGGCACCCGCGAGCGTTCCGACACCGGTTACCTCAGCATCGGGCGCCCCGCGCCACTCGCTGCCGGTGAGTTCGGCGAGCTCGGCGACGCGGACGCCCATCGCGTCAGTTTTTCGCGCCGAGCGCCTGGAGCCTTGCCAGGACCGCGTCGGTCACGTCAATCCGCTCGCTGGCGTAAATCACGCCCTCGACCATCACGAGGTCGTAGTTCTGTTCGCGCGAGTACGCCTGGATTTCAGACAGGATCAGCCGCTGCAACTTGCTGAGCTCCTCGTTGCGGCGCAGGTTCAAATCTTCCTCGTACTGGGAGACATTGCGCTGCAGATCGCGCTGGCGGTTGCGCAGGTCGCGCTCGAGCGCCATCGCCTGCTCTTGGTCGGCGAGCACGTCGGCTTCGCGGGTCAACCGCTCCTGCAGTCGCTGCACCTGCTCTTGCTCGGCAATCAGCTCACGCTGGCGTGATGCGAATTCGCGCTCAAGCGCGGTGCTCGCGGTCTGTGCCTGCGGCGCCTTCGCGCGCAACTCTGCAAGATCGGCAACGCCGACTTTCAGCGCCTGTGCGGATGCATAGCCTGGGGCCAGCGCCAGCAATCCTGCGGCCAAGATCATCGGCCACGTAAAGTTAGATTTCATTTCGACCTCCATGTTTCAGAATGACGACCCGAGCGAGAACTGGAACGTTTCCACCTCATCGCCCGGCTCGTCGTTGATTGGGTAGGCATAACTGATTCTAATGAGCCCCATTGGCGCGAGCCACGAAACCGAGAGCCCCGTTGACATCCGCAGCTCGTCCACGTCAAACGACTTGCGCCCGACAAACACATTACCAACATCATAAAACAAACTGAAGCGCATACTGTTCTGCATACGCTCCCACGGTGGCGTCATCACCAATTCGGTCTGGTTGGAGACTCGAATATTTCCGCCAAATGGCCGCTCCAGCGAGTCGCGGGGTCCGAGCCAGTTCTCCCGGAAACCGCGCACCGAATCCGGGCCACCTGCGTAGAAGTGCTTGTAAGGCGGGATGGTCCGCGTGTCGCCGAATCCCGTGCCGACGTTCAATTCCGACCGAACCATCAATGACATTGAGCCGGTGACCGGGAAGTACGACTGATTCAACAGCGTGCCGATCCCGTACCGAACCTCGCTCGGCGGCACCGCGACCTCAAAGGCGAAGCGACGCAACGAACCCGCGCTCGGGAAAATGCCGCGGTTTCGCGTGTCCTTCGCCCAGCCGCCGGTCAGTTCCAGCGTCTTGAACCGAGTACCCCAGGTCGTCAGGAACGGATCCGTTTCGTTGATGTCCTCGAAGTTGTTGCCGTGGCCGGGTTCCTGAACCCAGTCAATCATCTGGTCGGACGAAAACACCGACGCGATGAGTTCGGTCTGCCGCACTGCGAGACCGACGTTGAACGCATTGAATTCGGTGATCGGAATCGAATAGCTGAGATTCGCGCCGTACGAGTTCATGAACAGTGGCGAGCCGCGCGCGAAAATCTGGTCCGCTTCCTGGAAGAACACGCCCCAGGTGCGGCCGATGCCGTTTACCGTCGAATACGGGTCCGTGAAACCGAAGCGGTAGTGCTCGCTATAGCTGCTGCGGTTCAGGTCGATGTTCGCGCGCTTGCCCTCGCCGAGGAAGTTTGCATGCGTAACACCGGCATTCAACATGAGGCCGTAGCCGCCGGAATACCCGAGACCGACGTTGAAGTTGCCGGGCGTACGCTCCTTGATTTCGACGTCGATGTCGGCGAGGTCTGGCGCACCGGGCACCGGCACCGTCTCGATTTCGACGGACTCGACCCACGGGAGCCGCTGCAGTCGGGTCTTGGAACGCTCAATCGCCGACGTG
This sequence comes from uncultured Gammaproteobacteria bacterium, assembly GCA_964469285.1. Classification (GTDB taxonomy): domain Bacteria; phylum Pseudomonadota; class Gammaproteobacteria; order Natronospirales; family JAIVGZ01; genus JAIVGZ01. The sequence goes on from CAYXYM010000025.1 coordinate 4,282, forward strand.
CGCAGCCAGCCGCCTTCCTGCTGGCGCATCTCGCGGCGGAAGGTCTCGTCGTTCGTCGTAGTACCGCCGGTGAAATTAATGCGGCGCACGTACACGCGGTTGCCTGGCTCGAAGAACAGGAGCAAGTTCACGATACGGTTTTCTTCATCGACGTCGGGGACCGGCGTGATGCGCGCCTGCGCATAGCCCTCCTCGCCGAGGCGGCTCGACAACCATTCAGTCGTCGTCGTGATGACGCCTCGGTTGAACACGTCGCCTTCTTTCATCAGCACCATCGGGCGCAGGTCCGCTTCGTCGACGATCATGTTGCCGCCGAGCTCGACGGTGCCGATGGTGTAGAGGTCGCCCTCGGCGACGTTCACGGTGACGAATACGTGCTGCTTGTCCGGCGAGATCGCCACCTGGACGGAATTGATGTTGAAGTCCGCATAGCCCTGGTTCATGTAGTACGAGCTCACGGACTCGAGATCACCCTCAAGTTTTTCCCGCGAGTACTGATCGTCCTGCCGGAACCACGACAACCAATTCCGCTTGCTGAGCTCCATCTCGCGCCGCAGGCGGGCGTCCGAAAAGCGCTCGTTGCCAACGAAATTGATGTCCTTGATCAGCGCGACTTCGCCTTCACTGATGACGATTGTCACCGCAACCATGTTGTTCGCGAGATCGGTCACGCTGGTGTCGACGCGCATACCGTACTTGCCGCGGTTGAAATATTGCCGACGCAGTTCGAGTTCGACGTTGTCGAGTACCGCGCGGTTGAAAATGCGTCCCTCGGCTAATCCGACCCCGCGCAATACGTCGCGCATATCCTCGTCTTCGATGTCCTTGTTACCCGACACGGAAAAGCTCGCAATCGTCGGGCGCTCGACGACCGTGACGATCAGCGTGTTACCGTCGCGCCGTAACTCAACGTCGTGGAAGAAGGTGGTATCGAACAGCGCGCGCATCGCTTGGGCCGCGCGTTGCGGTGTCAGCTCGTCGCCGATGTTGACGGGCAGATAGTTGAACACTGCGCCGTCGGTGATGCGCTGAAGGCCGACGATCTCGATGTCCTCAACGACAAAAGATTCCTGGGCCGCGCTCGCGCAGGTCCAGGCGAGGCACAAGGCCGTCAGCAGCCACTTCAATGCATTTCCCCTATCCAAGGATTCGAGCCAGGTCGTTGAAAATCGCCAGCCCCATGAGCGCGGCGAGCAGTCCGATGCCGACGCGTTGACCGAGGGCCTCGGCCGCTTCAGACGCCGGACGGCCCGTCACCAGTTCGGCCAGATGATACAC
>CAYXYM010000026.1:0-3240 GCA_964469285.1 uncultured Gammaproteobacteria bacterium
GTGCAGGTCAGCCCCCGCGGTGACCAGGTGGTGTATCAGGCGCTGGGCCACTTGTACACACGCGCGCGGCCGGATGGTACGCCCCGCCGTCTGACCCGCCAGGACGAACACTTCGAGTTCTTCCCCTCGTTTTCCCGCGACGGACGCTCGATTGTCTACACCACCTGGAACGACACAGAGCTCGGCGCAGTACGCGTGGTCGCAGCGCGCGGCGGCAACGGTCGCAAGCTCACCCGCGAGCCCGGTCACTACTACGAACCCGTGTTCTCACCGGACGGCAAGACCATCGTGTACCGGAAAGACGACGGCAGCTCGCTGACCTCTCCGCACTGGGGCTTGAACCCGGGGCTGTATGCGATGCCCGCAGGTGGCGGATCTCCACGCAAGCTCACCGACCGCGGCACCGAGCCGCAGTTTTCGGCGTCGGGCGACCGCGTCTTCTACACGCGCGTCGACTCCGGCTCGCGCTTCCTCGCAAGCATCGGCCTCGACGGGCGCGAACCGAGGGATCATCTAAAGAGCGAATGGGCAACCGACTTCCAGCTGTCGCCAGACGGCCGCTGGGTCGCATTTACCGAGCGATTCAATGCGTACCTCGCGCCATTTACGCAGACCGGCGGCGTCATCGAGGTCGGACCGAAAATGAAGTCGCTGCCGTTGCGCCGCGTCACGCGCGATGCCGGTGAGTATCTGCATTGGTCCGGCGACTCAGCGAAGCTCCATTGGTCGCTTGGACCCGAAGTCTTTACACAGGACCTCGCGACGGCGTTCACCTTCATGGACGGTGCGCCCGAGGAACTCCCGGACGCGCCGGAGTCCGGCATCAACATCGCCTTCGCCGTCCCGTACGACAAGCCCGAAGGCATCATCGCCCTGACCGGCGCACGCATCGTGACGATGCGCGGCGACGAAATCATCGAGAACGGCACCATCATCATCGATGGCAACCGGATTGCGGCGGTCGGCACTGCCGGCGACGTCGACGTACCGCGCGGCGCGCGCATAATCGACGCGGCTGGCAAGACCATTCTGCCCGGCCTCATCGATGCCCACTGGCACGGCGCGCAGGGCTCGGGCCAGATCATTCCACAGGAGAACCGCGAGAACCTTGCATCGCTAGCGTTTGGCGTCACCACGATTCACGATCCGTCGAACAACTCGGCGCAGATTTTTGCGGCGGCTGAGATGGCGCGCGCGGGGCTGCTCACCGCGCCGCGCATTTTCTCGACCGGTACGATCCTGTATGGCGCGACCACCGCGTTCACCGCACAGGTCGACAGCTATGAGGACGCGCTGTCACACCTGCGGCGCATGAAGGCGATCGGCGCGTTCAGCGTAAAGAGCTATAACCAGCCGCGTCGCGACCAGCGTCAGCAGATCATCAAGGCAGCGCAGGAACTCGACATGCTCGTGATGCCTGAAGGCGGCGCACTGTTCGAGCACAACATGTCGATGATTATCGACGGACACACGACGATTGAACACTCGCTGCCGCAGGCGAGGGTTTACGAGGACGTGCTGCAGCTGTGGGGTCAGAGCGAGGTCGGCTATACGCCGACGCTGGTCGTTGCCTACGGCGGTATCTGGGGAGAGCGCTACTGGTATCAGCACACGGACGTCTGGGCGAACGAACGCCTCGCGTCGTTCGTGGCGCCGCGCGAACTCGACGCTGCATCGCGCCGGCGCGTGATGGCGCCGGAAGACGAGTACAACCACTTCCGGGTCGCTGAAGTTGCGAAAGCGCTGCATGACCGAGGCGTCAGCGTGCAAATCGGCGCACACGGGCAACGCGAGGGTCTCGGCGCGCACTGGGAGCTCTGGATGTTCGTACAGGGCGGCATGACGCCGCACGAGGCACTGCGCGTGGGGACGCTGAACGGCGCGCGCACCCTCGGTATGGAGAAGGACCTTGGCTCACTCGAGACCGGAAAGCTCGCGGACCTGATCGTGATTGACGGCAACCCACTCGTCGATATCCGCCAAAGCGAGCACATCGACTACACCATGGTTAACGGGCGCTTGTACGACGCGCGCTCGATGAACCAGCTTTGGCCGCGCGAGCGCACGCGTGGCCGACTCTGGTGGGAGTAACGTTTAAAGTCGATTGGCGCCGCTGGTTTCCAGCGGCCCAGTGGTTGCCGATGCTGCGTGACCCTAAGGTCCTGCGCACCGAGACGCTGACCGGCATCTACCTCGCGCTGATTCTGATTCCACAAGCGGCTGCGTACGCGCAGCTCGCCGGTCTGCCGCCCGAGGTCGGCCTCGCGGCTGCGTGCCTCCCGGTCGCGGTCACGGCGCTGTTCGGTGTCGCGCGGCCGCTGCAGGGCGGCCCGACCGCGCTCGTCGCGTTGATGACCGCCGCAGCCCTCGGCCCGCTCGCCGTGGCAGGTGGCGCAGTCTGGATTGCGTACGCGCTGACGCTGGCGCTGCTGATTGGGCTGTTCCAGGTCGCCGTCGGCCTGCTCCGACTTGGACAGCTCGTGAACTTCCTCGCGAACCCCGTCGCCGCCGGGTTCGCGACGGCGGCCGCAATCATCATCGCGACCTCGCAGCTCGGCTCGTTGTTCGGCATCGAGCAACCGCGCGCGGGCTGGCACTTCCTCGGCGTCGGACACGTTTTGTTGCACATCGCCGACTCAGTGCATTGGCTGACGGTCGCGCTCGGCGCGCTGACCGCGCTGGTCATCGTGCTGGTGCGCCGGATGAAGGCGCGCTTACCCGCGTACCTTATCGCAATCGGCGTCGCCACCGTTGTGTCCTGGCTAACCGGATTTGGCGCGAACGGGGGCGACATCGTCGGCAATCTGCCGGTCGGCCTGCCGCCGTTCGGTCTGCCGTCACTCGCCGTTTGGACGCTTGCGGATTTACTGTTGCCGGCGGCGACGATTGCCATGATTGGCTTTGTGGAGACCGCAGCGGTCACACGCACGCTCGCCGCGCGCTCGCGCCAGCCGATGGACTTCAATCACGAGATGATCGGCCAAGGGCTCGCGAACATCACCGCGGGCGTCGCCGGTGGCCATCCAGTATCCAGTTCGCTCACGCGGTCGCACTACGCGTGGGAGTCCGGTGCGCGGACCGGATTCGCGGCGCTCGTCGCAGCGATTGTCGTCGGCATCACAATCCTGTTTGCGGCGCCGTTGTTCGAGCACGTGCCGCGCGTCGCACTCGCCGTCGTGATTGTGCTCGCAATTCGCCGCCTCGTGAGCTTCGTGCCGCTGAAGCGTGCATTCCAGGCGC
>CAYXYM010000027.1:0-4853 GCA_964469285.1 uncultured Gammaproteobacteria bacterium
CTGTAGCGCGGCCTCGAGGCTCGTGCCGCACGCGCGTTGCAGGTCGTACGCGGGCGTTTCGGGCGCGAGCCCGGAGCCGAGCACCGCCTCGCGCGCCATGTTCCAGTCGCGGGTGTGCTTGATGACCGCGCCGAGCGCGACGTCGCCGGCGCGGTGGCCGGACAGCCGGTAGCGGGCGACGAGCGCGGCGAGCGCGCCGGTCATGAGGTCAACGTTGCCGAGCCGGGCGTAATGGCTGCCGACACGGCAGAAAGGGAGGCGAACGCCGCCGATGATGGCGACCCTGCGGGGTTTCGTGGTCATTCGAGTACGCTAGCACCATGCGAAAGCTGACGGAAGCCCGGGCCATCGCGGCGCTTGGCGCCCCATTGGTCGTCAACAACCTGGTGCAAGTGGGCATGCAGGTGACCGACACGATCATGGCGGGTCAGTTGAGCGCGGCCGACCTCGCGGCCATCGCGGTCGGCGGTGCCGTGTGGATGCCGGTGTGGATATTTGGGCTCGGCGTGCTGATGGCGCTGACGCCGACCGTTGCGCAGCTGCACGGGGCGGGACGGAACCTCGAGATCGGCCACTGGGTGCGCCAGGGTCTGTGGCTCGCGGCGCTGATTTCCATGCCAATCGGCGCGGTCATCTTGAATTCAGCCGCAATCATGCGCGCATTCTCCGTCGATCCGTCGATCATTCCGTTGGCGAGCGCGTACGTGCGCGTGATGGCCGCGGGCCTGCTGCCGATGTACCTGTACCTGGTGCTGCGCTTCTTCAGCGAGGGCACGTCGGAGACCCGGCCGATGATGTACATCGCGCTCGTCGCGCTACCGCTGAACGCGTTCGGAAATTGGCTGTTCATGTACGGCCCCGGATTTTTTCCGGCGCTCGGCGCAGTCGGCGCCGGTGTGTCGAGCGCGCTCGTGATGTGGGCGATGCTCGGCATGATGCTGTACAACGTGCGCCGACGCCGTTACCGACAGTTCGAGCCGTTCGCGCGCTTCGAGTGGCCGCGGTGGGCGCCGATGGCCGCGCTGCTGTGGCTCGGCATCCCGATCGGCGTGACCATCTTCATGGAGGGCAGCATGTTCGGCGCGGCCGCGTTGCTGATGGGGCGCCTCGGTACTGACATCGTCGCCGGTCATCAGATTGCGGTGAATTTCGCGTCGGTGATGTTCATGATTCCAATGGGTCTGTCGTTCGCGATTTCGGTTCGCGTCGGGCAGCAGGTCGGGCGTGGCGACCTCGGCGCGGCGCGCGAGTCGGGCATGATCGGCATCGGCCTGTGCGCCGCGATCATGGCGTTCTCGGCCATCGGCATGCTGTTGTTCCGCGGATCGATCGCGGCGTTCTATACGCAGGACGCAGGCGTCATCGCAATCGCAGCAGGCTTGATTTCCATCGCCGCAATATTCCAGCTGTCGGACGGTGTGCAGGTCGCGGCGGCCGGGGTGCTGCGCGGCTTCAAGGACACGCGCGCGAGTATGGTGTTGACCACCATCGCGTACTGGGGGATCGGCTTTCCGCTCGCGTACTGGCTCGGCGTCGCGCTCGGATACGGTCCGAAAGCGGTCTGGCTCGGCCTGACCGCGGGCCTGTCCGCGGCTGCCGCGCTGTTGTTCTGGCGTTTCCGTACAATATCGCGATGCTCGAGTGGTCCGAATACGTAAAAATCTTCGTCGCGATTCTCGTCATCGTGAACCCGCTCGGCGCTGTGCCGTTCTACATCAGCCTCACGACCGGCCTCGGTCCGAAAGAGCGGCGCAAGATTCCGAACCAGACCTCGCTGTCCATCATCGTGGTGCTCGTCGTTGCCACCTTCATCGGCGAGGCGTTGCTGAGCGTGTTCGGCATCTCAATCGCGTCGTTCCGCGTCGGGGGTGGCATCCTGCTCATGTTGATGGCGGTGTCGATGATGCAAGCCCGCCAGAGCCGCAGCCGGCAGACGCCGGAGGAGGCCATCGAGGCTGAGGCCAAGGAGAACATCGCGGTCGTGCCGCTCGCGATCCCGCTGCTCGCCGGCCCCGGCGCCATCTCCACGGTCATCATCTATGCGTCGCTATCCGCGCACCCGTTGCACTACTTGATCATCATGCTCAGCTGCATCTTGGTCGCATTCATCATTTGGCTCGCGTTGCACTCCGCCGAGTTCATCGCAGGGTATCTCGGCACGACCGGCATCAACATCGCGATGCGTCTGATGGGTATCCTGCTCGCCGCAATCGCAATCGAGTTCATCGCATCGGGCGCGATTGACCTACTGCCAGGGCTGGCTGCCAACTGAGCCTTACTTGGTTCCCGAGATGATGGGAATCAGCCACACGCCGTAGCCATCGGGGTTGCGGATACAGGCGATCATGCTGTTCCAGGTTGCCGTGACTTCGTCGAGTGCGATGCCCGAGTGGTCCGCGATGACTTCGGCGTAGCCGTCACGCCATGCTTCGAAGATGCGCGCGAACAGATTGCGGTCGACGCGGATCGTGTCGACGACCACGTAGCGCACAGTCACATCGCGCAGGCCGAGTTCGCGGCACACGGTGTACATGCGCCGACCGCTGCGCAGGTCCACGCCCGTTTTTTCCCCGAACTTAACCACGCCGTCGTGGAAGAACGCATCGGTGTCGTAGCGCGTCGGGTGGAAGTGCATCATCGCGTAGTCTTCGGCGAGCAGGTGCAGCACGCCGCCCGGCTTCAGCACGCGCACGAGTTCGGCGACCACGCGCTCCGGGTGCGGCACGGACTGCAACAGGTGGCGGCACACCGCGAGGTCCATGCTGCCGTCGGCAACGTCGAGCGCGAAGCCGTCGCCGACCCGGAACGAGAGCCGTGGCGCGAGCGCAGCGTAGCGCGCTGCCGCGTAATCGATGTGGACTTGAAGAATGTCGACGCCGGTGATGCGCGCGTCCGGAAACACGTCGGCCAGGCGCGACGATATCTCGCCCGTGCCGCAGCCGAGGTCGAGCACTTCGGCGCCCGCCGGTAGGGCATAGCCCTCGAAGTACGGCAACTCCTGTGGCCAAATCGCTTCGGCCTGAGCAGCCAGATTGCGCACCATCGATTCGTCCGCCATTTGGCGGGCTTGAGGGTTCAGGTCCATATGCCCATGATAGCTGCCATGGGGGACGGGGTGACCGAGGAAACGCCCGAGCCGGCGCCGCAACTTTGCAGGAACTGCAAAGCGCTGCTGGTCGGCAAGTACTGCCATCAGTGTGGCCAGGAAGCCGACACGACCTTGCGCAACGCGGTCCGGATGTTCGGCGAGGGCGTTGGTGAGATGTTCGAGTTCGACTCGCGCGTCCGGCGAACTTTCTTCCCGCTTTTTTTCAGGCCGGGCTACCTGTCGCTCGAGTGGGTCGAGGGCCGGCGCGCCCGCTATGTGCGCCCCGTGCGGCTGTATCTGTTCGTATCGATCGTCTTTTTCATCGCGTTCACGATTGCCACGGATTTCGACACCTCCGAGCTGCGCGAGCAACTCGCTGAGCCCCCGCCGACGACCGAACCCGCGGTGGATGAGGAGGGCGCGCCGGTGCCGGCGGACCCGGTGCGCAAGCGGCGGAGTTGGGTCGAGAATATGCAGATCGACTTACCGTTCTTTGACGAGGAACGGACCGAGACATTCAAGGACCGCCTTGAGTGGCTCGCCGACAACCCCGACCAACTGATCGACCAGGCGCGCTCGCTCGCACCGCAGATGATGTTCCTGCTTTTGCCGCTGTTCGCGCTGATCCTGAAGTTCCTGTATCTCTTCGCCCGCCGCTTCTACGCGGAGCATCTCGTGCTCGCGCTGCACACCCACTCGTTCCTGTTCGTCGCGTTCTTGACGATGATGGCGCTCGCCGGCATCAGCGACTGGGCGTCGGAGCAGGTCGCCGCGGCCTGGGTCGGCATCCCCGCAGGGATCCTGGCCGTGGCGCTCTGGGTGTGGATTCCGGTCTATCTGTTCCTTGCCCAGAAGCGGTTTTACGGGCAGGGCTGGTTTTTCACAACAATCAAGTACTTAATGACCGGCTTCTTGTACTTCATGATGGTGACTTTTGCGCTGATCGGGCTCCTGATCGCCAGTGTGATGACCGCCTGACGCCTATTCAGGCGTCATTCAGAGTTCGGGGTATAGTTTTGAATCGTGGACTTAACTCTTCGGAGGTGGGTCATGAAAAGGCCTGGTTTAGCAGTGTTGTTGGGCGCCGCCCTGGTACTCGCGGCGGGCTGTAGCGCCGTCCCGACCGAGAAGCGGTCTCCCACATATGAACTTGATCTCGATCGTATGGCGCTGATCGAGCACGTCGCGCATCGACGCGGCGTCCGCATTATTTGGGTGAACGCCCCGCGGCGCGCAGTTTTCTAACGGCAGACCTGGTTGCGCCCGGCCTTCTTCGCGCGATACAGCGCCTTGTCGGCCGAGCGCAACACTTCGTACGGCGAGTCGCCGCCGCGCCCGGTGCCCGCGACGCCGATGCTGATCGTGATGTTGACGTCGCGATCATCGTCGCGGGCATCGCGTCGAATGTCGCCAGCGCGTCGGTCGCGCCGACGGATTGTGAACGTCTCTTCTGCGATCCGCTTTCGTAAAGCGCCGAGTGCGGTGAGCGTGTCGCGCACCTCGCAGCCGCTGAACACAATCGTGAATTCCTCGCCGCCATAACGGTAAGCGCGCCCGCCGGCTTCGATGGTCGCGAGCCGCGCTCCCACCATCCGCAGCACCTCGTCGCCCGCGTCGTGGCCCCACGTGTCGTTAAAGCGTTTGAAGTGGTCGACGTCCACCATGGCAATCACGAAATCGTCGCCGAGCTTCATCAATCGCTCCTCGAGTGCGCGTCGCCCAGGCAACCCCGTCAGCTCGTCGAGGAACGCCATGCGCCACGACG